>CAZXTT010000229.1:0-3120 GCA_964643775.1 uncultured Rhizobiaceae bacterium
CAGCACGCCGGGGCGGGCGCGGAACAGCTCCTGCATGCCCCAGAAGCAGCCGCCGGCGAGGATGGCCCTTTCGATCGCCATGTCAGCCTCCCTTCACCAGCTCGATGTATTCGCCATAGCCTTGCTCCTCCATCTCCTCCAGCGGGATGAAGCGCAGGGCGGCGGAGTTTATGCAATAGCGCAGGCCGCCGCGCTCGGGCGGGCCGTCGGGGAAGACGTGGCCGAGGTGGCTGTCGCCGTGGCGGGAGCGCACCTCGGTGCGGATCATGCCGTGGCTGGTGTCGCGCAGCTCCTCGATGAATTCATCCGCCAGCGGCTTGCTGAAGCTGGGCCAGCCACAGCCGGAATCGAACTTGTCGGCGGAGGTGAACAGCGGCTCGCCGGAGACCACGTCGACGTAGATGCCCGGCGCGTCGTTGTGCAGGTATTCGCCGGTGCCGGGGCGCTCGGTGGCGTTCTCCTGGGTGACGCGGAACTGCTCGGCGGTGAGGTTGGCGATGGCTTGCGGGTCGCGGGTGTATTTGCTCATGGCCTCGTTCCCGTGGTTGGTTTTGTGATGCTTTCCCGGCAAGGGTAGCATCCCTGTCAAGAGCCATGGCCGGGCGAGGCGCGAAAGCGGCGTGAGGGGGCAATCGGGGATGTCCGGGGGCATGGCGGAGAGGGAGGGATTCGAACCCTCGGTGCCCTTGCGAGCACAACGGTTTTCGAGACCGCCCCGTTCAACCACTCCGGCACCTCTCCTGAAGGCCCGCGCGGGGCGCATTTCACATAGCGCAGGGGATTGTTGGCAACAAGGGGGAAAATGCATGGCGGGCGGGGGGCGGAGGGGGGCTTTTGCCGCCCGCCCTTGATTTTCGCCGCCTCAGGGGACACATATTGGGGGCTTGGGGCCTGTCACGGCAGGCCCTTGGCGCGTGACAATACAAGGGAGGCGACATGAACGAGCGCACCACCAGCACCTGCCCCTTGCCGCCGGTGAACAAGTATACGGGCGTCGATTACAAGGCCGAGATAGAGCGCCTGCGCAAGGAGAAGAACGCCGTCATACTGGCTCATTACTACCAAGACGGCGAGATACAGGACCTGGCCGATTTCGTCGGCGACTCGCTCGACTTGTCGCGCAAGGCGGCGGCCACGGACGCCGACATGATCGTGTTCTGCGGGGTGCGTTTCATGGGCGAGGTGGCCAAGATACTCTCTCCCGACAAGAAGGTGGTGATCCCCGACATGGAGGCGGGCTGCTCGCTGGAGGAGGCATGCCCGGCGGACGAGTTGCGCAAGTTCCGCCGGGAACACCCCGATCACCTGGTGGTCACCTACATAAACTCGTCGGTCGAGGTGAAGGCGCTTTCCGACTACATCGTCACATCTTCCTCGGCGCTGACCATCCTCGACGCCATCCCCGCCGACAAGCCGATACTCTTTGCCCCGGACCGCCACCTTGGCAGCTGGGTGAAGCGCAAGACGGGGCGCGACATGGAGCTGTGGCCCGGCTCGTGCATCGTGCACGAGGATTTCTCGGAAGAGGGGCTGATGGCGCTGAAGGAGAAGCACCCCGGCGCGCCGGTGGCGGCCCATCCGGAATGCCCGTTCTCCATCCTCAGGCACGCCGATCACGTCGGCTCGACCAGCTCGATACTGGAATTCGTGCGCTCGCGGCCCGAGAAGGAATTCATCATCGCCACCGAGAAGCACATCATCCACCAGATGATAAAGGACGCGCCGGAGAAGACCTTCTACCCGGCCCCCGGCATGGACGGCGACTGCAAGTGCGCGGAGTGTCCGTTCATGGCGCTCAACACGCTGGAGAAGCTGTGGCTGGCGCTGCGCGACGAGAAGCCGGAGATCATAATCGACGAGCAATTGCGCAAACAGGCGCTGCTGCCGCTGCAACGCATGCTCGACATAACCGCCGCGGCGGCCAGCGAGAAATCGGCGGCCTGAACAAGCCCCAAGGAGCGCCCGCATGAAGCCACCTTCCCTGCCCGAGGGCCTCGACGAGGACGACGTGGACGGGCTGATCTCGCGCGCCCTCGCGGAAGACCTGGGCGAGGCGGGCGACATCACCTGCGCGGCGGTGATTCCGCCGGGTGTGCGCTTTTCCGGGGTGATGGCGGCGCGCCAGGAGATGGTGGTGGCGGGGCTGCCGCTGGCGGCGCGGGTGTTCGCCGCCCTGTCGGGGGATATTTCGTTCGAGGCGCTGGTGGAGGACGGCGGCAAGGTATCCGCTGGTGACGTGCTGGCGCGGCTGGAGGGGCCGGCGGCGGCGCTCCTGTCGGCGGAGCGGGTGGCGCTCAACCTGTTGCAGCATCTGTCCGGCATAGCCAGCGAGACGCGCCGCTACGTGGAGGCCATCGCGGGCACCGGCGCGGTGCTGCTCGACACGCGCAAGACCATCCCCGGCCTGCGGCGGGTGGAGAAATACGCCACCCGCATGGGCGGGGCGGCCAACCACCGCATGGGGCTCTATGACGCCATATTGATAAAGGACAACCACCTCGCGGTCAGCGGCTCGGTGAGCGAGGCGGTGCGGCGGGCGAAGGCGGCGGGGCACGCGGAAATAGAGGTGGAATGCGACACCCTGGAGCAGGTGCGCGAGGCGCTGGAGGCGGGGGCGACGCGGCTGCTGCTGGACAACATGGCCCCGCCGATGCTCAGGGAGGCGCTGGCCCTGACAGGCGGGCGGGTGAAGACGGAGGCCTCCGGCGGGGTGACGCTGGAGAGCATCCGCGGGATAGCCGAAACGGGGGTGGACTTCATCTCCGTGGGCAGGATCACGCAATCGGCCCCGGCGGTGGACATAGGGCTGGACTGGCAGGCGGCGTAAGGCGAACACACCGCGCGGGGAGCGGGCGATGGCGCTGGCCGCGCGTCAAGGTGACATGCCGGAGAAAGGCGCCTGACAATCGGCGAGAGGGGGCGGATGGGGGAAGATTGTCAGTGGGCCTCGGCCCCGGGCCTTCCTCCGGCAATTCGCTTGTCGTCCCTGAACGTTCACACATCCTGACACTGGCCGGGCTTGCAGGCGGGCGAAGGAGCCTGCCGCCCCAGCAGCGGCGGCCAGGTTTCCATGGAGGTCTTGTGGATCACCGTGACATTGCGCGCCGCCACGGCCTTGAA
>CAZXTT010000230.1:0-3938 GCA_964643775.1 uncultured Rhizobiaceae bacterium
TCATCCGTCCCGTTCACCATTGGCCGGAACATCTCATTCATGCCACGGAATAAATGTTATAGCATGGCAAAAGTCCATTCGCTTTCAGGGAGGCTGTTCATGGCCACGGTTGAGCCCATCGCCACGGAAAAGGAAATAACCGCCCGCGCCGAGGCGGCGGTGGAGGCCCTGCGCGAGGCGCGGGAGCAGACGGGCAAGGTCATCTTCGGGCAGGAAGAGGTGGTGGAGAACGTGCTGGTGGCCATTCTCGCCGGCGGCCACGCGCTGCTGGTGGGGGTGCCGGGGCTGGCCAAGACGCTGCTGGTGGAGACGCTGGGAAAGGTGCTGGGGCTGGACGAGAAGCGCATCCAGTTCACCCCCGACCTGATGCCCGCCGACATAATAGGCTCGGAGGTGATGGAGGAAGACGAGCACGGGCGGCGGCATTTCCGCTTCATACCGGGGCCGGTGTTCTGCCAGTTGCTGATGGCCGACGAGATAAACCGCGCCAGCCCGCGCACCCAGTCGGCGCTGCTGCAGGCCATGCAGGAGCGCTTCGTCACGGTGGCCGGGGAGCGCCACGACCTGCCGCGCCTGTTCCACGTGCTGGCCACCCAGAACCCGCTGGAGCAGGAGGGCACCTACCCGCTGCCGGAGGCGCAGCTCGACCGTTTCCTGCTGGAGGTGACAGTGGATTATCCCGACCGCGCGGCGGAGGCGAAAATGCTCGGCGCGACCACCGGCACGGCGGAGGCAAAGGCCGAAAGGGCGCTCGACGACGGGCAACTGATGGAGATACAGCGCCTGGTGCGGCTGATGCCGGTGGGCGAGAAGGTGGCCGCGGCCATACTCGACGTGGTGCGGGCGGCGCGCCCCGGCCAGCCGGAGGCCGATGACTTCATCGACCAGACGCTGGCCTGGGGGCCGGGGCCGCGCGCCGGGCAGGCGCTGATGCTGGGGGCGCGGGCGCGGGCCCTGTTGCAGGGGCGGCTGGCGCCGTCGCTGGATGACGTGCGGGCGCTGCTCGCGCCGGTGTTGCGTCACCGCATGGCGGTAAACTTCGCGGCGCGCGCCGACGGCGTCGGGGTTGAGGAGGTGATCGCCCGCCTCGAGGAAAGGGTTGGCTGAATTGCCACGCGCTGCCAAAAACTCCGCGGGGCGCGAAGCTCCCCTGGCCAGGGCGCGCCAGTTGGCGCGGGTTCTGCCGCCGCTGCTCATCGAGGCCGAAAGGGTGGCGCGCTCGATAATGCACGGCATGCACGGGCGCAGGCGCTCCGGGCCGGGCGAGGAGTTCTGGCAATACCGCCATTACGCCGCCGGTGACGACGCCGCCGCCATCGACTGGCGCAAGTCGGCGCGCTCGCACAAGGTGCTGGTGCGCGAAAACGAGTGGATGGCGGCCAACACCCTGTGGCTGTGGGCGCAGACGGACGCCGGCATGGGATACAGGTCGGAGATGGCGCGCCACGGCAAGGCCCACCGCGCGGCGCTCATCGTGCTGGCGCTGGCCGGGCTTGCCATTCGCGGCGGCGAGCGGGCCGGGGCGCTGGGCGCGCCGTGGCGGCCCGGCCATTCGCAGCGCACCCTCGAGCGCCTGTTCGAGCGTATCGACCCGGACGCCCCGCGGGTGCGCGAGGCGCTGCCGCCGCTGGCCGAGGTGGCGCGCTTTTCCACCTGCGTGCTGGTGGGCGATTTCTTCGCCCCCCTGGCGGAGCTGGAGGAGCGCATCCGGGCGCTGGCGGCGCGCGGAGCGCGCGGACACCTGTTGCAGGTGGTCGATCCGGCGGAGGAGGCATTTCCCTTCAGCGGGCGCACGCGCTTCGAGGATTTCGGCTCCGACGAGGCGATCACGCTGGGGCGGGCGGAGGCGCTGCGCGATGACTACCGGCGCAGGCTGGCGGCGCACCGCGAGGCGCTGGAGGCCCTGTGCCGGCGGATCGGCTGGACCTTCCAGGTGCATCGCACGGATCAGCCGCCGGGGCGGGCGCTGATGGCCCTGCATGGCCGCATCGAGGGGCGGATGGAAGGGCGGCTGGCCTCGGTGGCGGCCAATGCCGGACTTGCCGGAGGGCGGCCATGAACTGGCTTTCCATGCTCACCTTCGCCAACCCGGCGGCGCTGTTGGCGCTCATCGCCCTGCCGGCGATCTGGTGGCTGCTGCGCGCCGTGCCGCCGGCGCCGAGGCGGGTCAGGTTCGCGCCCTTTCGCATCCTGATGGGGCTGCGGAAGCGCCGCGAGGAGGCGGCGCGCACGCCGTGGTGGCTGGTGGCCCTGCGGCTTTTGCTGGCGGCGCTGCTGATAACGGCGGTGGCCGGGCCGCGCCTCGCGCCGCAACAGGCGTGGCTCGGCAAGAGCGCTTCCGGGCCGTTGCTGATCGTCATCGACGACGGCTGGGCGGCGGCGCGCAACTGGCGGCCGATGAGCAATGCCCTGCGCGGCCTGCTGGAAGAGGCGGAGCGCAACGGCCGGCCGGTGATCCTTGCCACGACCACCGGCGCGGCAACCGGCAAGCTGCTGGCGGAACGCGCCGGCAAGGTAATGGCGCGGATCGCCGCGATGAAGCCCCGCGCTCTCGATCCCGACCGCCGGGCCCTGCTCGGGCGGCTCGGGGGGATGGCGGACAAGCCGGGGCTGGCGGTGTGGCTGTCGGACGGGATGGATTACGGCCACGGCGAGGAATTCGCCGCCGGGCTGGCGGCGCTGGCCAGCGATGCGCGGGTGCGCGCCCCCAGCGGCGCGGAATTGCCGCTGGCGCTGTTGCCGCCGCTGCTGTCCGGCTCGAAGCTCGAGGCGGTGGTGGCGCGGCCCGGCGGAAGCAGGAAGCGGGCGCGGGTTATATTGAGGGCCCGCAACGGCAGGCCGCTGGCCGACGGAGTGGCGGAATTTCGCGCCAGTGCCCGCAAGGCCTATGTGGCTCTCTCCCTGCCGCTGGCCATCCGCAACGAGGCGGCGCGGCTGACCATCGCCGGGGAGGAACAGGCGGGCGCCGTGTGGCTGTTCGACGACCGCTTCCGGCGCAAGAGCGTGCTGGTGCTCTCCGGCGAGACGCGCGGGCGCGGCCAGCCGCTGCTGTCGCCTTCATATTACGTGGTGCGGGCCTTGCAGCCGCTGGCCGAGGTGAGCGAGGCGGGCACGCTGACGGCAATGGGCGAGCGGCTAGATTCCAGCCTTTCGATGCTGGTGCTGGCCGATGTCGGCAGACTGGATCCGGCGCTCCGCGGAAAGCTGCGCCGCTGGGTGAGCGAAGGCGGCGTGCTGCTGCGCTTCTCCGGCCCGCGGCTGGCCAACATGGCGGGCAGCGAGACGGATGATGAGCAGGCGCTCGTCCCGGTCGAGCTGCGCGCCGGCGGGCGGCAACTGGGGGCGGCGCTGAGCTGGGAGAAGCCCCAGGGGCTGGCCCCCTTCCCGCGCAAGTCGCCGCTGGCCGGGCTGGCCCCGGACAAGGAGGTGAAGGTGTCGCGGCAGGTGCTGGCTGAGCCGGGGCCGGAGCTGGCGGAGCGCACCTGGGCGATGCTGGAGGACGGCACGCCGCTGATAACGGCGCGGCGCGAGGGGGCGGGGCTGATCGTGCTGGTGCATACCACCGCCGATCCGCAATGGTCGGACCTGCCCATGTCGGGGCTGTTCGTCGACATACTGGCGCGCATTCTCGACCTGGCCCCGGCGGCGCGTCCGCCGGGGGTGAAGGACGGCAAGGAGGGCGCCGGGGAGAGGCTGGCCGCCGCCGGGCGCGAGGTGAACGCGCCGTGGGCTCCCCTGAAGGCGCTCGATGGCTTTGGCCGCCTCGTCGCGCCGCCGCCGGAAGCGCGACCACTGCGCGGGGACGAATTTTCCACGGCGCGCCCATCGCCGCGCCATCCGGCGGGGATCTACGGGCTGGCGGGGGCGACACGGGCGCTCAATGTCGGGCACAAGGGCATGAAGCTGAAGGCCCTGCCGCGGGGGCTCGTCTCCGGCGG
>CAZXTT010000231.1:0-13620 GCA_964643775.1 uncultured Rhizobiaceae bacterium
GACTTCCTGCCCAAGGTGAAGATCGAGCTGGTGCTGCCCGAGGACATGGTGGAAAAGGCGGTGGAGGCCATCACCAACGCCGCCCGCACCGGACGCATCGGCGACGGCAAGATATTCATATCCGACATCGGCGAGGCGATCCGCATCCGCACCGGAGAATCGGGAACCGAGGCGCTGTGAGCGACGCCGCGCCCAAGCGCCCGTGGCTTTCCGTCAAATGAGGGGACGGGGCGGATTTCCCCTGCCCGGGCCGCCCCTGTCAAGAGTTCAACATACGCAATAAACAGCGAGGCAAGGACATGACGAGCAAGGAAAAGACCGTGGAAGACGTTCTCAGGGAAATCAAGGACAAGGACATCAAGTTCGTCGATCTGCGGTTCACCGATCCGCGCGGCAAGATGCAGCACCTGACCATGGACATCTCGGCCATGGGCGAAGACGAGTTCGCCGACGGCGTGATGTTCGACGGTTCCTCCATCGCCGGCTGGAAGGCGATCAACGAGTCCGACATGGTGCTCATGCCCGACCCCGAGACGGCGCACGTGGATCCCTTCTACGCCCAGCCGACGATGGGCATCTTCTGCTCCATCCTGGAGCCGGACACCGGCGAGCCCTACTCGCGCGACCCGCGCGGCACGGCCCAGAAGGCGGAAGCCTACCTCAAGCAGACGGGCGTGGGCGATACCGCCTACTTCGGCCCGGAGGCCGAGTTCTTCATGTTCGACGACGTGCGCTTCGGCGTCGAGCCCTATGACTGCTTCGTGCACATGGACGACATAGAGCTGCCCAAGAACACCGGCTCCGAATACGAAACCGGCAACATGGGCCACCGCCCGCGCATGAAGGGCGGCTACTTTCCCGCCAATCCCATCGACTCGGCCCAGGACATCCGCTCCGAGATGGTGTCGGTGATGAACGACCTGGACTTGGAGCCGGAGAAGCACCACCACGAGGTGGGCGCGGCGCAGCACGAGCTGGGCATGAAGTTTGACAGCATGACACGCATCGCCGACAAGCTGCAGCTCTACAAGTACGTGGTGCACAACGTGGCCCAGGCCTACGGCAAGACGGCCACCTTCATGCCCAAGCCCATCTATGGCGACAACGGCACCGGCATGCACGTGCACCAGTCCATCTGGAAGGACGGCAAGCCCATGTTCGCCGGCAATGAATACGCCGACCTGTCGAAGGAGTGCCTGTATTACATCGGCGGCATCCTCAAGCACGCCAAGACGCTGAACGCCTTCACCAACCCCTCCACCAACTCCTACAAGCGGCTGGTGCCGGGGTTCGAGGCGCCGGTGATGCTGGCCTATTCGGCGCGCAACCGCTCGGCCTCGTGCCGCATTCCGCACGTGCCCTCGCCGAACGCCAAGCGCATCGAGATCCGCTTCCCCGACCCGACGGCCAACCCCTACCTGGCCTTCACCGCCATGCTCATGGCCGGGCTGGACGGCATCCTCAACAAGATCGATCCGGGCGAGGCCATGGACAAGGATCTCTACGACCTGCCGCCGGAGGAAGCCAACGCCATCCCGCAGGTGTGCGGCTCCCTGCGCGAGGCCCTCACCAACCTGGAGAACGACCACGAGTTCCTGCTCGCCGGCGGCGTCTTCACCAAGGAGCAGATCGAGGCCTACCTGGAGCTCAAGTGGGAAGAGGTCATCCGCTTCGAGCACACCCCGCACCCGGTGGAGTTCGACATGTATTACTCCGTGTAAGCGGAGCAAAACGACCACGACAGAAAGGCCGGGGGTTTCCCCGGCCTTTTTCATTTTTTTCGTTGCTCCGCGAGGGAAGTGCTCTACCTGCTACTTGTACTTGCTGGCCTTGCGCAGCAGGCGGCGGGCGCGCAGCAGGCGCGGGCGGTCATACATGCGCCCGTTGACCGACACCACCCCGGCCTTAGGCCTGGCCTCGAAGGCCGCGATGATCGCCTTGGCCTTGGCTATCTGCTCATCGGTATAGGTGAAGGCCCTGTTTATGACCGGAACCTGGCGCGGGTGAATGGCCAGCTTGCCGACGAAGCCGTCGCGGAAGGCTTCCGAGCATTCCCTGGCCAGGCGTTCCTCGTCCTCGTAATAGACCGACACCGTGTCCACCGGATCGACATTGGCGGCGCGCGCCGTGAACAGGCACATGGAGCGGGCGAAACGGTATGGATAGGTGAGCTTGCCCTCGCTGTCGCGGTTGTTGGCCGCCTCCAGCTGGGCCGCCAGATCCTCCGCTCCCCAGGTGAGGGCCATGAGGTTTTCCGGCGGATTCTCGGCGAATCCGGGCAGCTTCAGCACTCCCATGGGGGTCTCGGCGGCGATGGCGATAACCGGCAGCGGCCCGGCATGGCGGATGAGGCGGTCGAGACAGCCCGGCCCCTCCGCCTTGGGCAGCATCATGGCCTCCGGCGGGTTGTCGAGAAGCGCCACCATGTCGGCGTTGAACTCCGCCTCGTCGAGGGCGTTGATGCGCACGATTATCTCCGGGCCGCTCTCGTCGCGCCCTTCCCTGAGGATGGAGCGCACCGCGTCGCGCGCCTTGGCCTTGTTCTCCTGGGCCACCGAATCCTCCAGGTCGAGGGTGACCGCGTCAGCGCCGCAGGTCATGGCCTGCTCTATTCTTTTCGGATTGTCGGCGGGCACGAACAAAAGAGAACGCATTGGCTGCTGGCCTCCGTTGACAGATCAGTGGCGTATTGCGGGACTATGGTCATGCAAGCGTGCCCTTCTTCTATCCCGCATCGCGGCGAAAGGAAAGAAGCGAGTCTGAAAGCGGAACAAAGCGGAATCGCATGAGTCGCTCAAAAAGGGTGACCAAAAAGAGAACACGGGATGTTGAAAGGCTGTGCAAAAAGATTGCAAAATGCATGATAATTATCTGAATAATCTGGATAATTTTTTGCATCTCCAGATGTGGAAAAGGCTTTAATGACTCATTAACCATTAAAGCGCAGGAATCCCTGTAGAGACTGCCCGCAGCGCCCTCGGCCGGGCGCCCTACAACGAGGTTTCGCCATGAGCGTGATTCACAATGCAATCCACGGACAGCAGGATGCGGCGCGCAAGTGCGTGATAGTGGCGGCGGGCGGCATGACGCTCTTTGCCGCCCAGTTGCGGCGCATGATGGAAACCATGGGCTTCTCGGTTGCCGTGGCCGGTGGCGTGGAGGAAGCGGTGGCCATGTGCTGGCAGGGAATGCCGGATGTGCTGCTGATGCCCCAGGACTTGGCCGACGGCCAGGCCTTGCGCCTGATCAGGGGGGCCAGGAGAATGCCGCGCGGCAAGCATGGGGCATTATTTTCATACGGCGAGCGCCCTGACGCGGAGCGCCTGTGCATGCTGGTCCGGGAGGGCGTGAACGACTGCATGATCCAGCCGCTGAGCCCCGCCATGCTGGAAATGAAACTGCGCCAGGCGGGGGTGGCCTGAGCCAGGTTGCTGGCACCGGGAATCTGGACGTGAATGATTGTGCGTGGCAGGGTCCGGTCAACGGCGCGGGGCGCGGCATCCCGCGGCAATGGCCTCCCTCTCCGAGCAGAACCAGCGCTCGCCCTTGGCGGGGGTTATTATGGTGCGGGAATACCAGCGCGAGCCGGGCACGTGATATATGCACTCACCACGCCTGTTTATGTTGCCCTTGATGAGGCAGCCATTCACCGGCGACACGTGGCCACCGGCCAACCCTCTCCTGCCGCGCCGCGCCTTTCCATGAAATGGCGACAGCAAGCGTGTTGCCGCTCCTTGTTCCATCAGCCTGCGGGCCTGCGGTGATGATGGCTGATCGAGCGGTGGACGCCATCCCGCGGCAATGGCCTCCCTTTCCGAACAGAACCAGCGCTCACCTTTGGCGGGGGTTATTATGGTGCGGGAATACCAGCGCGAGCCGGGCACATGGTATATGCGCTCGCCATGGCGGTTTATATTGCCCTTTATCAGGCAGTTTCCCGCCATCGCCGGCCCATGCGCCAGCGGCAACCACACGGCGAGCAATGCCGCGGAGATGCGAAAAATGCCCCTCATGACGACCCTGCCTGCATCACATGATGATCTTTCGCAGGCTACATGAGAAGTCCCCGGCAAGCAATCCGGAGCCCGGACAGTCTCCATTTCCGGAGCGGAGATGTTTTGCCGCCATTGCCCGGGAAGGCGCTTGCCGTCAGCCAGGTGTGGCGGGCGCGTCCGTCATACCCCGCCCAGCAGCACGTATTTCAGCTCGCAGAACTCCTCCACCCCGTGGTGGGAGCCCTCGCGGCCGAGGCCGGATTCCTTGACGCCGCCGAAGGGGGCGACCTCGGTGGAGATTATGCCCTTGTTGACGCCCACTATGCCGTATTCCAGCCCCTCGGAGACGCGCACCACGCGGCCCATGTCGCGGGCATAGAAATAGGCGGCGAGGCCGTAGGGGGTGTCGTTGGCCATCTCCACGGCCTCTTCCTCGTCGTGGAAGCGATAGAGGGGGGCGACGGGGCCGAATATCTCCTCGTTGGTCACCCGCATGTCGCGGCTGACGTCGCACAGGATGGTGGGGGCATAGAAGGTGCCGCCCAGTTCGTGACGCCTGCCGCCGGTGACGACGCGCGCCCCCTTGGCGGTTGCGTCCTCCACCAGTTCCTCGACCTTGCGCAGGGCCGCCTCGTCGATGAGCGGGCCCTGGTTCACCCCCTCCTCGGTGCCGGGGCCTACCTTCAGGGACTTCACCGCCTCGGCCAGCTTTTCGGCGAAGGCGTCATATACGCCGTCCTGCACCAGCAGGCGGTTGGCGCAGACGCAGGTCTGGCCGGCGTTGCGATACTTGCTGGCCAGCGCTCCCTCCACCGCCGCGTCGAGGTCGGCGTCGTCGAAGACGATGAAGGGGGCGTTGCCTCCCAGCTCCAGCGACACCTTCTTTACCGTGTCGGCGCACTGGCGCATCAGTTGCTTGCCCACCCGGGTGGAGCCGGTGAAGGTGAGCATGCGCACATCGGGATCGGCGGTGAGCACGCCGCCTATCACCGAGGCCTTGCCGGTTATGACGTTGAGCACGCCCTTCGGGATGCCGGCGCGCGCCGCCAGCTCGGCCAGCGCCAGGGCCGACAGGGGGGTGGCGGAGGCCGGCTTGATGACGATGGAACAGCCGGCGGCCAGGGCCGGGCCGGCCTTGCGGGTTATCATGGCGTTGGGGAAGTTCCACGGGGTGATGGCGGCGACCACGCCGACCGGCTGGCGCAGCACGTGTATGCGGGCATCGGCGAATGGAGAAGGGATTATCTCGCCGTTGAGGCGCTTGGCCTGCTCGGCGGCGAATTCCACGAAGGAAGCGCCGTAGGTGACCTCGCCGCGCGCCTCGGCCAGCGGCTTGCCCTGCTCCATGGTCATTATCAGGGCGAGGTCGTCGGCATGCTCGATTATCAGTTCATACCACCAGCGCAGGTAGCGGGAGCGTTCCCTCGCGGTCTTGGCGGCCCAGTCCTTTTGCGCCCGCGCGGCGGCCCCCACCGCTTCGCTGGCATGGTGGGCGGAAAGCACCGGCACGCTGGCCAGTTCATCGCCGTTGGCCGGGTTGGTAACCGCCATGCGCTCGTCGGCGGACAGCCAGCGGCCATCGACATAACAATCCTCGCGCAGGAGGGTGGGATCGTCGAGCATTTCACGCAGCGGGGTGGTCATGGCAGGTATCCTCCGGTGTTTTTTTCACGACATTACCACGCGCCTTCGCGCGCCGCCATTACCGAATGAGCGCAAGGGGATGGTTGACAGCCGCGGCGGGGCGGCTATTGCTGGTGCGATGAAGGATTTCAGCATCGTTTTCGACCTCGACGGGACGCTGGTGGACACCGCGCCCGACCTCATAGCCGTCAGCGACCAGATGCTGGCCGAGATGGGATCTCCGCCGCTGCCGGCCGGGGCCGGGCGGGTGGCCGCCGGGCAAGGGGCGCGGGCGCTGCTGACGGCGGGGCTCGCGGCGCACGGGCTGCCGCTGCCGGGCGATGACGAGTGGCCGGGGCTGATAGCTGATTTCATCGCCCGCTACCAGGCGCGCATAGCGGAGCTTTCGCGGCCCTTTCCGGGGGCGCGGGAGTTCCTCGAACGGGCGCGGGAGAAGGGGGCGCGGCTGGCGGTATGCACCAACAAGAAGGATTTCCTGGCGGTGGAGCTGTTGCGGCGGCTGGAGCTGGCGGACTACTTCCACTCCATAACCGGGGCCAACACGACGGGCGTCGGCAAGCCCCGCCCGGAGCCGCTGCTGCATTGCCTGCGGGAGGCCGGCGGGCGGCCCGAGCGGGCGGTGCTGATAGGCGATTCCATGGCCGACGTGGCCGCGGCGCGGGCCGCCTCGGTCATCCCGGTGCTGGCCGATTGGGGATATCTCGACCGGGCGGCGGATGAATACGGGGCCGATTACCGGGCGGCGTCGCTGGACGAGGCGCTGGGGCTGTGCATGGAGCTGGCGGGGTAGCCCACTACCAGCCCCCTCCTCCGCCGCCGCCACCGCCGCCGCCGGAGAAACCACCGCCGCCGGAGCCGGAAGAAGTGCGCACCGGCACGGCGGCGGCCATGTCGCGGCTTATGCCGCCGACCAGATCGGAGCCCATGCGCGACAGGTCGCGGGGGGAGAAATCGCGCCCGCCATACCAGTTGGGATGGTAGGCGGCGGCCCCGGCGGCGGTTGCCGTGGCCAGCCACTTTCCGAAGGCGCGCGTCCATGGCTCCTCCACGCCGAGGGCTATGGCATAGGGGAGCAGCTTCTCGAAGGTGGAGATGGACATGGGCGGCGCGGAGGGCATGTTGAGGCGCGGCTCCTCCGCCGTCTCGATGAACATCTTCAGCCCCTCGACGGCGTCTAGGGCGCGCCTGCCCTCCTCGGTGAGGCGCGGCATGAGGAACCAGAAGACCACCACCAGCAGCGGCAGCAGGACGAGGGCCATGATGACCGGGTAATCGCCGCGCAGGGCGAAATCGCCGAAGCCCGTGAACATGGTGGCGATGCCTATGCCCATGAACAGCACCGGGATGAGCAGCATGGGCACGGCGAGGATCTTTTGCATCGCGCCCATGGCGCGCCAGCGGGCGAGGAACTGCCAGAGGATGACGCCGGGGATGGCGATGAACATGAGCGGCCCCATGAAGGCGGCCAGGGCATCGCCGCCGCGGGCGGAAAGCGCCAGGAAGCCGATGATGGTGACGGCGGCCAGGGCCAGCCCGATGAAGAACCACAGGCGGTTGCGGCGCACGAATACCTCCTCGTATTCGCCGGCGAGGGCGGCGCTGAACGCCTTGCGGGCGGCGGCGATATATTCGTGGTCGTCGCGCGATATGGTGATCTTGCGCCGCCCGGCGGAGAACAGCTTGTCCATTATCGCCGCCTCCCCCGGCGGCAGGCCGGCGGGAGCCTGCCTGAGCCGCGTCAGGGTCTTCTTGCCGCCCTCCTCGCCGATGCGTATCACCCCCCTGGTGGCCAGCGATACCAGGGCGGCTATGAAGGCGCGGGTGCTGTCATGGCCGGTGAGCGAGGCCTCGCCGTGCAGCCAGCCGGTGGCCGCCGGGGAAAGGCCAAGGGGCGGCTGCCAGCGGGGGAATATGGCCCCCGGCGCGGGGTCGCGCCCTACCCTGTTCCATGCCCAGAGGAAATAACCGGCGGATACCAGCGAACCGGCGAGCAGCCACCAGAAGCCGAGATTGTCGAGGAACCTGCGCAGGCGCTTTTCCATGGCCGAGGGCTCGGCGACCACCCCCTTGGGAAAAGCGATGGCCACCGTAAAACCATTGCGCGGCGGCAGGGGGGCGGTGGTCTCGGCGACGAAGAGGCCGGGGGAGACCTTCACCACCGCGGCGCGCGCCTGTCCCCTCGTTCCATGGGCGCCGGTGTAGAGGGCGTGGCGCAAGGGGCGGGCGGAAGCAGGCAGCCTGACGGTGACCTTCGCCTTGCGGATGGGGAAGAGCCAGAAATTGCCGGTGACATTCCAGTAGAGCTCGTCGTAATCGGCGAAATAGCGCAATTGGCGGCTGGTGCGGTAGGTTATGGCATAGACATGCTCGCCGCGCGGGATGAAGACATCCTTGCGCCCGATGTAGATGCGGGCGTGGCCGTTCATGTCCTTGCGGAACCACGGCTCGGGGGCACCGTCGCGCAGCACCTCGATTACCCTGAAGCCCACCTTGCCGTATGAGCCGTCGTCATATTTGAAGCGCAGCGGAAAGTCGCGGTAGATGCCGCGCTTGATGGAAGCCCCCTCGGCGCGCACGCGGATCCTTTCCGTGACCACGAGATCGCCGTCGGGGCGCACCTCGACGGTGGAATCGAAGAGGATTATTTCCTCGCGCGCCATGGCCGGGGAGAACAGCAGCACCAGGGCAATCAGGGCGGCAAGCGCCACCATTGGCCGCGGACGAAAAACTCTCGATATTTCGCGCATTTGCCGCTGGCATCCGCACATTCATTGAAACCAGAGCCTACAACTCCACCTTGGGCACCTGCCGGTCGGCGTCGTCCTGCAGCTCGAAGTATTCGGCCTTTTCGAAGTGGAAGTAATTGGCCACCAGGTTGGAGGGGAAGGATTCCACCAGTATGTTGTTGTCGCGCACCGCGCCGTTGTAATAGCGGCGGCTCATCTGGATGTCGTGCTCGATCTGGCGCAACTGTTGCTGCAGGTCGATGACGTTCTGGTTGGCCTTGAGGTCGGGATAGTTTTCCACCGCCACGGTGACCTTGCGAAGCATGGACGATATCTGCTGCTCTATGCGCGAGCGCTCGGAAGGCGGGGTGTTCTCGTCCATGCCCAAAGCGCGGGCGCGCAGCTCGGTTATCTTCTCCAGCAGGTCCTTCTCGTGCTTCATGTAGCCCTTGACGGCGGCCACCAGGTTGGGGATCAGGTTGGCGCGCTTCTTTAATTGCACGTCGATACCGCTGAAGCCTTCCCTGACCATCTGGCGGGCCTTGACCAGGCGGTTGTAGATGGTGATGAGGAAAAGGGCCGCCGCCGCTATCAGGCCGAGGATTACGAGCGTGGTGGACATGGTGTGTCTCCCTGTTTCGTCAGCGGCGCGTCATGTCTGGAGCATTCACGCCTTCTGGGGCTTCTTGCGGGGCTTGCGCCTTTTCGGCCTCGCCTTTTCCTGTTCGCGGGTCAGGTAGGAGAAGGTGAGCCTGCCGTTCTTCAGCCCCACCTTGACGGTGCCGCCGGAGGACAGCCGCCCGAACAGCACCTCCTCGGCCAGCGGCTTCTTGATGTGCTCCTGTATGACGCGGCCCAGCGGGCGCGCCCCCATCTGCTCGTCGTAGCCCTCGCCGGCCAGCCAGTCGGCGGCCTTTTCCGAAAGCTCTATGTTGACCTGGCGCTCGGCCAGTTGCGCCTCCAGTTGCAGGACGAACTTCTCGACGATGCGGCGCAGCACGTCGGGCTTGAGGTGAGCGAAGGGGATTATGGCGTCCAGCCGGTTGCGGAACTCCGGCGTGAACATGCGGTTGATGGCTTCCTTGTCGTCACCCTCGCGGCGGGAGCGGGTAAAGCCGAAGGCCGACTTGGCGAGGTCGGCGGCCCCGGCGTTGGTGGTCATGATGAGGATGACGTTGCGGAAGTCCACCGTCTTGCCGTTGTTGTCGGTGAGCTTGCCGTAATCCATGATCTGCAACAGGATGTTGAACAGGTCGGGGTGGGCCTTCTCTATCTCGTCGAGCAGCAGCACGGCGTGCGGATGCTGGTCTATGGCGTCGGTGAGCAGGCCGCCCTGGTCGAAGCCGACATAGCCCGGCGGCGCGCCGATGAGCCGCGAAACGGAATGGCGCTCCATGTATTCTGACATGTCGAAGCGGATGAGCTCCACCCCCAGCAGGGTGGAGAGCTGGCGCGCCACTTCCGTCTTGCCCACCCCGGTGGGGCCGGAGAACAGGTAGCTGCCGATAGGCTTTTCCGGCTCGCGCAGGCCGGCGCGCGAGAGCTTGATGGCCGAGCTCAGGGCCTCGATGGCCTCGTCCTGGCCGAACACCACCTGCCGGAGCTGGCCGGCGAGGTTCTTCAGCACCTTGGCGTCGTCGCGGCTCACCGTCTTGGGCGGGATGCGGGCCATGGTGGCTATGGTGGCCTCTATGTCCTTCACCCCGATGGTGGCCTTGCGCTTCGACCGCGGCAGCAGCATCTGGGAAGCGCCGCTTTCGTCGATGACGTCGATGGCCTTGTCGGGCAGCTTGCGGTCGGACATGTAGCGGGCCGAAAGCTCCACCGCGGTGCGGATGGCCTCGTTGGTGTAACGCACCTTGTGGTGCTCCTCGTAATAGGGCTTGAGGCCCTTGAGGATCTTTATGGCGTCGGGAACCGAGGGCTCGGCTATGTCGATCTTCTGGAAGCGGCGCACCAGGGCGCGGTCCTTCTCGAAGTGCTGGCGGTATTCCTTGTAGGTGGTGGAGCCGATGCAGCGCAATGAGCCCGCGGCGAGCGCCGGCTTTAGCAGGTTGGAGGCGTCCATGGCGCCGCCGGAGGTGGCCCCCGCCCCGATCACCGTGTGGATCTCGTCGATGAACAGGATGGCCCCGGGGTAGCCTTCTATCTCCTTGATGACCGCCTTGATGCGCTCCTCGAAATCGCCGCGGTAGCGGGTGCCGGCGAGCAGCACGCCCATGTCGAGCTGGAAGATGGTGCATTCCTTTAGAACATCGGGCACCGCCTCCTCGGTTATCAGGCGCGCCAGCCCCTCGGCGATGGCCGTCTTGCCGACGCCGGGATCGCCGACCAGCAGCGGGTTGTTCTTCTGGCGGCGGCACAGCACCTGGATGGTGCGCCTTATCTCGTCCTCGCGGCCGATGAGCGGATCGATGCGGCCTTCCGCGGCCTTCTGATTGAGGTTGACGCAGTAGTTCTCCAGCGCCTCGGTCTTGGGGCCGGAGGAGGATTCATCACCGGAGCGCTCGTCCTCGCCCGTCTCCTCGTCCTCGTCGTCCTCGTCGAAGCTCATGCGCGGCAGGCCGGGGATGTCGAAATCGTCGTCATCATCATCGTCCACCCCGCGCGGCGGCTTGGGGCGCGAGGCGGAGGGGCGCTTGGCTATGCCGTGGGAGATATAGTTGACGGCGTCGTAGCGGGTCATGTCCTGCTCCTGCAGGAACCAGGCGGCATGGCTCTCGCGCTCGGCGAATATGGCGACCAGCACGTTGGCCCCGGTCACCTCGTTGCGGCCGGAGGTCTGGACATGGATGACGGCGCGCTGGATGACGCGCTGGAAGGCGGTGGTGGGACGGGCATCGACGCCGGTTTCGATCACCAGCCCGGCCAGTTCGTTCTCCAGATAGCTCTCCAATTGGCGGCGCAGCATGTCGATATCGACATTGCACGCCTGCATGACCGCGGCGGCATCCACGTCCTCGGTGAGCGCCAGCAGCAGGTGCTCCAGCGTGGCGTATTCATGCCTGTGGTCGCCGGCTATGGTCAACGCCCTGTGCAGGGCCTGTTCCAGCGAGCGGGAAAAACCGGGCATTGGCGGGGCCTACTCCTTTTCCATGACGCATTGCAGGGGATGTTCGTGCCTGCGCGCCAGATCCATTACCTGATTGACCTTCGTCTCCGCGACCTCTCTCGTGTAGACGCCGCAGACCCCTACCCCCTTGTGATGCACCGTCAGCATGATGCGCGTCGCCTCGTCGCGCCCCTTGTTGAAATAGCGCTGCAGGACATGCACCACGAATTCCATGGGCGTGTAATCGTCATTTAGCAGCAACACCTTGTAACGGCGTGGTTTCCTGGTTTTCGGGCGGGACTTTTCCAACAGCCCCGGCTGGCCCTTCCTGTCCTCCCCCTTGCTCATGTCGGTTGAACCGGTTGCCTGTGGATGTCGTCTTTCATGCTGAGAATCGCGAACATGCCGCGAATCGCGAACAACAACGCGGCAGCCAGCACCCGCGCGTTGTCCCGCCAGGCGAATCTAGTATAGAGTCGCCCACCGTGCAAATGAGAATTGCGCCGGCGGAGGCGTTGCAGGCGATGAACGCGGCGGCAGCCCTGAAAATCCACATGCACGATTCAAGTGCATTATGCCGATTTTCCTATTGCCGCCACATTGCCGGGCATGGATTATGGCGTGGATCCGGTTTATGGTGCCGGGTCATGATGGGGGCGTATGGATATCCAGTGGCTGGCCTGGTCCGGCGCGCCTTCATGAACGGCAAGGACTGGTAATGACGACGAGCAAGCATTCTACGCCGCTGCTGGATACCATAGCGACACCGGACGACCTGCGCCGCCTGGATCCCGGCAAGCTGCCGCAACTGGCCGGGGAACTGCGCGCCGAGATCATCCACGCGGCCTCCGAGACGGGCGGACATTTCGGGGCCGGGCTGGGGGTAGTGGAACTGACGGTGGCGCTGCACTACGTTTTCAACACCCCCGACGACCGGCTGATCTGGGACGTCTCGCACCAGGCCTACCCGCACAAGGTGCTGACCGGCAGGCGCGAGCGCATCCGCACCATCCGCCAGAAGGGCGGACTCTATGGCTTCACCAGGCGCGACGAGAGCCGCTACGACCCCTTCGGGGCGGGGCATTCCTCCACTTCCATATCGGCGGCCATGGGCATGGCCACGGCGCGCGACCTGCAAGGCGGCGACAACGACGTGATAGCCATCATCGGCGACGGCTCGATGGGCGCGGGCATGGCCTACGAGGCGATGAACCACGCCGGGGCCACCGACACGCGCCTCATCGTCATCCTCAACGACAACGGCATGTCCATCGCCCCGGCGGTGGGAGCGCTGACCAATTACCTGTCGTGGCTGGTTTCCTCGCGCCCCTTCCTGACCCTGCGCGACATGGCCAAGAGCATCGCCAACAAGTTCCCCACCCAGCTGCGCGAGGCGGCGGCGCGGGCCGACGAATACGCGCGCGGCATGGTGCTGGGCGGCACCCTGTTCGAGGAGATGGGCTTCTATTACATAGGCCCCATCGACGGCCATGACCTGAAGACGCTGGTGCCGGTGCTGGAGAACGTGCGCGACGCGCGCGACCTGGGGCCGGTGCTGGTGCACGTGATAACGGAAAAGGGCAAGGGCCACCCGTTCAAGGAGGATCACCCGGAGAAATACCACGCGGTGGCCCCCTTCGACATCGCCAACGGCGAACCCAGGGAGCCCAGGACCAACACCCCCACCTTCACCGACGTGTTCGCCGAGGCGCTGATCCGCGAGGCGGAAAGGGACGAGGCGATAGTGGCGATAACCGCCGCCATGCCCTCGGGCACCGGGCTGGACAAGTTCGGCGAGCGCTTCCCGGAGCGCACCTTCGACGTCGGCATAGCCGAGCAGCACGCGGTGACCTTCGCCGCCGGTCTGGCGGCGGACGGCTCGAAGCCGTTTCCGGCCATATATTCCACCTTCCTGCAGCGCGCCTTCGACCAGGTGATGCACGACGTGGTGCTGCAGAAGCTGCCGGTGAGGTTCGCCATCGACCGCGCCGGGCTGGTGGGCAACGACGGGGCCACCCACGCCGGCAGCTTCGACATAGCCTATCTCACCTGCCTGCCGAACATGGTGGTCATGGCGGCTGCCGACGAGGCTGAGCTGACCCACATGGTGGCCACGGCGGCGGCCTTCGACGAGGGCCCCATTGCCTTCCGCTATCCGCGCGGCCACGGGCCGGGGGCGGAAATACCGGAGCGCGGAGAAGTG
>CAZXTT010000232.1:0-2338 GCA_964643775.1 uncultured Rhizobiaceae bacterium
GCTTAAGGTAAGATGTGTGGCTAACGTCGAGATGAGGGTGCCGGAGAGTTTCGATGGCATTGGACGCTCCTTTTGTAGAAGGCAGAGTCGTCCATTTCATCTGATTCTCCGGCTCCTCGCCAGTTGTGTCGTGTAGTGTGGATAATCTCCCCGCGCGGGGAGCATTCATGCGGCGCAGGCGCCGCTGCTTTCCACCACCCGCGAGGCGGGAATGGTGAAGCTGGCGGTGACGCCGCCTTCGGGATTGTTCTCCAGCTTCAGCTCACCACCGTGCAGGCGCACCAGCGAACGGGCGATCGACAGGCCAAGCCCGATGCCGTCATGGCGGCGGGTCATGGTGCCCTCCACCTGGGTGAACGGCTTGAAAAGTTTTTCCAGCTGATCCGGCGGAATGCCCTTGCCGGTGTCGATCACCGAAACCTTTACTCCGCCGGCATTGGTGGTCGATATATCCACCGTCACCCGCCCCTCGTCGGTAAACTTTATGGCATTGACCAGCAGGTTGTTGAGCACCTGCTGAAGGCGGCCGATATCGCCCTTGACGACAATGTCGTCCTCGTATCTCAACTCCAGTTCCAGCCCGGCGGCCCGGTCATCATGAGCGATCTGGCGCAGCGCCATCTCCGCCATGTCCACCAGGTCCACCTCCTGCTCCACCAGCTTGATCTTGTTGCGCTCGAAGCGGGTGTAGTCGAGGATGTCGTCGATCAGCCGCTGCAACTGGCGCGATCCATCCAGCAAGTGGCGTGAATATTCACGGTATTCGCCGCCCAGGGGGCCTGCCGTCTCCTTGGCTATCAACTCGGCAAATCCGACCATGGCGTTGAGTGGGGTGCGCAATTCATGACTGACCACGGCAAGGAAGTTGGACTTGGCGCGCGCCTCGTTCTGCGCCTCTTCCTTCTCCCTGCGCAGCATCTCCTCGCGCTCGTGCTGATCGGTCACATCACTGGCCACGCCGCGATAGCCGGAAAGCTCTCCCGATGCATCATGCAGCGGCCGCGCCGCCATGCGCAGCCAGCGCCTTTCGCCTTTTATGGTTGCCGGCACGGTAATGCCCGTCAGGGTGCGCCCCGCCTTGAGCACGCCATAGAACACCATCCACGCGGGGTTGTTGTCCTCCTCCCCCAGAACAGTGTGCAGGCAATAGCCCATGATGTCGTCACGATGCTTGCCCAGCAACTCCGCCAGCCGCTCCGGAACATAGGTGAGATTGCCCGCCAGATCGGTTTCCCACATCCAGTCGCGGGCCCCGTTCTCGAAATCATTGAGCAGCAGGCCGATGATGTTCTTTTGCCGCTTGAGTTCGGCCAGGTTGCGCAAGTTGGTCATGGTATCCTTATAGCGGGCGATGACCACGAAACTCATGGCCGCGGCATACAGCAGAACATAAATGCACAAAAACATGCCATGAGTGCCCCCCATTGCGCCAACCGACATTACCGCCAGCGCCATGGACGGAAGCACCAAATAGCTTATCGCCGCAAAGGGCACATGGGAAAGACGGAAGGAGCCTATTGAAAAGACACCCACGGTCAGCGTCATGATGATTATCCGCAGGTCCGCCGAGGCATGGGGAAAAAACAATATCGGCATGAAGGCCCACACGAGCCCCAGAACAACCCCCTGCAAGCGCACCACGCGAATGTAATTGGCCGTGCATTCACGCGAGGCGCAACTGCGCTTGACCATGTGCAAATGGGCAATGACGAGAAGCGAAACGGCCACGTTGGTCCCGCTCCATGCCATCAGCCGCTCAAATGGCAACTCCCCTTTGGCGAGGGCGACAAACAGCAGGGACACCACTATGTTGAGCAGCAGCATCCATGGTGTCATGCTGATGATGGACTGCATGTGGCTGGCTTGCAGCCGCAACATGTCACTTTGCGTGACAGCAGAGCCGCGCGAGGCCTTTCCATCCGCGGCGATCCCGCCCCCCGCGTCTGCTTCGGGCTTCTTGACATTCACACCATGCACCACGGCCATATTCCTGCATTACCCGGCTGTCATTACATTCGCAGTGCATGATAATCAGCATGGGTTAAGGAATCTCTGCCGCCACAACATTCATGACCTGGGGTCTGGCCTCGATAAATGCGTGGATGCAGGCTATTTGATGCTCTAGGGTCTGGTCTCAATAAATGCGTGGATGCCAGCGTCAAATAGCCAAAATATCAAGGGCTTTTTGTCCGTCGGCAATAGTGGCCCTATGCCGGCGGACAAAAAGCCCTTGAGATGCGGGGTATTTGACGCCCGAAGGGTTCCCGGAGAAAAAATCGGCATGAGCCGCATGGCTTTTGTTTTCCATCTCTTTTCCATCCATGCCGATTTTCTCTCC
>CAZXTT010000233.1:0-1674 GCA_964643775.1 uncultured Rhizobiaceae bacterium
CTCAGGCATCGCCCGGCGTGATCAGCGGGCGGCCGGCGCTGAGGCGCATCTGGCGGACGAAATTGCGCCTGGCCAACAGCGGCGCGACACGCAGGGACAGCGACATGCCGGGCAGCTCCGGCAAGGCGGCGGACATGCGCCGCTGGTAATCGCGCAGGCGCTTCCTTACCCGGCGCGGCGGCCACAGCAGGCCGGGCCGGGCCTCCACCAGCAGTTCCAGGTGACGCCACCTGGGCAGGTGATCACACAGGCGCTCGGCCAGCCAGCCCGCCAGCATGTCACCGGCGAATGGGGCCAGTGCCTCGCGCAGGGCCGTTTCCTCTCCGGGATCCAGGCGCACCGGGCGCAACACCACGTAATCATCCAGCATTTGCCGCTCGGCGCGGCCTTGCGCGTGCATGCGGCGCATGCGGGCCAGCTCGCCGCGCAGGGCTTCCGAATCGTAGCGCCGCCCGCGGCCGCTCAGCCATTGCTCTACGTGCGCCGCCACCTTGCCCAGCAGGCGCGGATCGGCGGCCGCGGCGGCGAACAGGTCATGGACGCCATCGGGCCTGTCCCTGCGCAGGCGGATCATGCCGCGCAGCATCAGGGCCTGCGGGCAAGGCTGATCACCGCAGAGCAGCGGCAGCAGCCACACCAGCGCCGCCCTGGTGTTGTCCAGCCGCATGTGCAGGCGGGCCAGTTCCAGCCGCTCATGGAGGGTGAGTTCGCCGCATTCGGCATGCACCTCGAGGATGCTTATGCGCGACAACAGCGCCGCCTCCTCGGCCGAGGAAACGGGCACCCCGTCAAACCCGCGCAAATCCCCCTGTAACACGGCACTGACCCCTGCCTGCACGCAACAGGAGCATGAAAACAAAAAACGCCAACCTTGGGAAGTGGAAAGTTCGCCAGCGGTTAATGGCGCCGGGGGCCGGGCTCAATCAATGCGTGGCATTGCCCGAGGCCCGAGGCTCATTTGCGCCTTCTGCGCCTTCTGCGCCGGCCACCTCCGGGGGTGGGACCGTCGCCATCGCCGCCGTCATTACCACCCTGACCATGATCGTGCCCATGATGGGGGCATGCGTGCCCCCCCTGCCCCGTGTTCTGGGTCAGTGGGCCCAGTTTCTCCACCACCTGCTCCATGGTCGGGCGGGGGCCTTTCACGTATCCGCGCAGGGCCTCGCTCATGGCCTTCACGTGGTCGAAGCTGTTGCCGCAACAGCCGCCTATGATGCGCGCCCCGGCGTCGAGCGCCATGCGGGCATATACGCCGGCCAGCTCCACCGTGCCGGTGTAGTGTATCTCGCCATCGACGAACTCCGGCACCCCGGCGTTGGCCTTGGCCACCACCACCGCATCGGGGGCGGCGGCGGTCATCTCGAGGATGCCGGAGAGCAGATCGGGCGCGCCGGTGCCGCAGTTGGAGCCGAAGGCCGCAAGCTCCAGCTCCCCGGCGAGGGCGGCGAAGCGGGCCGGGGTGACGCCCATCATGGTGCGCCCGGCGGTGTCGAAGCTCATGGTGGCGACCACCGGCAGGTGGGGAGCGGCCTTGCGGGCCGCCTCGACGGCGGCGCGCACCTCTTCTTCCGCCGACATGGTTTCTATCCACACCACGTCGATGCCGCCCTCGGCCAGCGCGGCTATCTGTTCGGCGAAGGCGGCCACGCCCTCTTCATGGGACAGGGTTCCGGC
>CAZXTT010000234.1:0-3744 GCA_964643775.1 uncultured Rhizobiaceae bacterium
GGCCACCGCTCGGGCACGAAAAGCCCGCCATCGGGGGCCAGCCCGGCGACAATTACATCCTCGAAATCATATCCGGCGGCCCCGCCACGGGTGGAGACATAGCGCATGACAAGCGTTCTTCAGGTTATGAATATCCAGATCAACGCGCACCATAAGCGGAAAGCCCATGGCCCTCAAGCGGGCGGATTTCGGAATTTGGCCGCATTTGGCGGTCAAAGCATCAACCTGGCAATTCTGGACGCGCCGGGCTTATGGCTTTATAGCTTTGTGAGAATCGCTTGAAGAATCGCCATGTGCCGGGCGCGCCGCATGAGCAGAAGTGGAAAGCATCGCGCCTTTCCGGACAATCGCGCCCGAGCGGCGCATGACAACGTGGAGCAACAGGCAATAGCAATGAACATTCGCGCTCTCACTTCCCTGGCGGCGGTTTCCGCCGTGCTGGCTGTAGCTGGTGCATCCGTCAGCATCTCCTCCCCCGCCCACGCCCAGCAGGCCAAGGCGCAAAAGCCGCCGGCCATGGACAAGGTTCCCGGCAAGATGCCGGTGACGCCCTTCGGCCCGCGCACCCGCCCGCCGGCGCGCGGCCAGCGGCGCGGCGCACCGGCGGCGCCCAAGCCGGAGGTGCTGATGAAGGAAGGCATGTGGCGCGTCCTGTGCGAGAAGCTGCCGGTGGCCAAGGACAAGACCCGGAAAACCTGTTACGTCTCCGCCACCGCCACCGACCCCAAGAGGAAGGGGGTATTCATCTCGCTCATCGTGCTCAAGGTGAAGCAGGGCAAGAAGAGCGGCTACATGATGAACGTGCGCGCCCCCATCGGCGTCTACCTGCCCACCGGCATAGCGCTGGAGATAGACGGCAAGGCGGTGGCGCGGGTGCCGTTCATCCGCTGCAATCCGCTGTTCTGCGAATCGCTGGCGGCGCCGCGCCCGCAGACGCTGAAGGATCTCAAGAAGGGCAAGAAGGCGAAATTCATCGTCTATGCCGCCCCCGGGCAGGGGCTGCCGCTGACCTTCGAGCTGAAGGGCTTCACCGCCGTCATGAAGAAGCTCGATTCGATAAAGCAATAATCCCCTGACCGGGCAGTCACAGCCAACGAGCAAACCACGGGCCCGCCACATGAGCACTCCCGGACCGGAACTGTTTTTCACCGGCACAGGCCTCGACCGCGACCGCGCCGCCAGCATCACCGGCGAGGCGCTTCACGGCATGGACGATGGCGAACTGTTCATCGAGCTGTCGCGCTCGGAGAGCCTGCTGTGGGACGATGGCAAGCTGAAATCGGCCTCCTACGATTCGCGCTCCGGCTTCGGCCTGCGGGCGGTGAGCGGCGAGCGGGTCGGTTATGCCCATTCGTCGGAGGTGTCGGAAGCGGCGTTGAGGCGCGCCGCGGCCACCGTGCGGGCGGTGCGCGCCGGACATGAAGGAGTGATGAGCGAGCCGCCGCGGGCCACCAACGCGGCCCTCTACCCGCCCGACGATCCGACCGGCGAGATTCCCCTGGAGGAAAAGATAAGGCTGCTGGGCGAGGCCGACGCCTTCGCGCGCGGCCTGGATGCGCGGGTGGCGCAGGTTTCGGTTTCCATGGCCTCGTCGTGGCAGGCGGTGGCCATCATCCGCGGCGACGGGCGCGAGGTCTTCGACTACCGCCCCTTGATGCGCTTCAACGTGTCGGTGATAACCAGCGACGGGGAAAAACGCGGCTCCGGGGCGCACGGCCTCGGCGGGCGCGGCCACTGGCGCGACTACATAGGCGGCGGCAAGTGGCGGGAAGCGGTCAGGGAGGCGCTGCGCATGTCGCTGGTATCGCTGAGCGCGGGCCCCGCTCCGGCGGGCGAGATGGACGTGGTGATGGGCCCCGGCTGGCCGGGCATATTGCTGCACGAGGCGGTGGGCCACGGGCTGGAGGGCGACTTCAACCGCAAGGGCGCTTCCGCCTTCTCCGGGCTGATGGGCGAGCAGGTGGCGGCCAAGGGGGTCACGGTGGTGGATGACGGAACCATCCCGCTGCGCCGCGGCTCGCTGACGGTGGACGACGAGGGCACCCCGACATCGCCCACCGTGCTGATCGAGGACGGCATTCTGGTCGGCTACATGCAGGACCGCATGAACGCCCGCCTGATGAACATGGAAGTCACCGGCAACGGGCGGCGCGAGTCCTATGCCCATGCACCGATGCCGCGCATGACCAACACCTTCATGCGCGCCGGGGATCATGACCCGGAGGAAATAATCCGCTCGGTGAAAAAGGGCCTCTATGCCGTCTCCTTCGGCGGCGGCCAGGTGGACATAACGTCGGGCAATTTCGTCTTCACCTGCACCGAGGCCTACCTGATAGAGGATGGCAAGGTGACGGCGCCGGTGAAGGACGCCACCCTGATAGGCAACGGCAAGGACGCCCTCACGCGGGTGAGCATGATCGGCAACGACCTCGAGCTTGACCCCGGCATAGGCACCTGCGGCAAGGGCGGCCAGGGAGTGCCGGTGGGCGTCGGCCAGCCGACCATCCGCCTCGACGGCCTGACCGTCGGCGGCACCGGCTGAAGTTTACCCTGAAAACCGGTTTTTCCCTTCAGGCGCTCATAATGGTTCAGGCTATGGACTCAACAAATGCATGGCGCCAGTGTCAAATATCCTGCATCTCAAGGACTTTTTGTCCACAGACATGGGATTACTATTGCCTGAGAACAAAAAGTCCTTGATATTTTGGCTATTTGACGCTGGCATCCATGCATTTATTGTAACTAGGTCCTAGTATCGCCGTGTGAGGTGCCGTGCATGCATCTTGATGCAGGCTGGCAGCATGGCGGGCCACGGGGACAACATCCCGGCCGAAACGCCGGGAACATGCCGGGGGAGGAGAACGGGGGAATGCCTTCAACAGGCACGCCAAGGGGCAATGCAATGACAAGCGCCGGCTCGCCGGGCTGGCTGCCGGCCATGCTGCTTGCCGCCATTTTTCTCGCCCTGTGGGCGTCGGGAGCCATGGCCGCCGTCGCCATGGTCGGCCAGCGGGCCGATTTCACCACCCCTTCCGTGGACTTGCGCCCGGCCATCAAGCTGGCCCGCACCAAGGCCGCCGTGGCCGCCATCGCCTTGCCGTCCGGCCCCCGCGGCAAGGCCACGCGCCTGCGCCTGAAGGCCGCCGGGAGCGCCTCCGGGCACATATGGGCCGTCTTCACCCTCACCAACCCTTCCCCCCGTCCGCGCACCCTCGTCCTGCGACTGGCCCGCCCGTCGCTTTCCGCCTCCGGCCTTGCCCCCCTGAGCGCCCCGCCGGCCATCCTCTCGGCCAGCGCCACCACCGCCGCCGCCATATCCCCCGAGGGAGCATACGCGGCGCGCCTCGTCGTTCCCGCCCGCTCCTCCGCCAGCTATGCCCTGGAGGTTACCTCCGCCGGCATAACCGAGGCCCGCCTGTGGCGCGAACAGGCCTTCGAGGCGACCCGCTCCCGCTCCCTCTTCGTCTCCGGCATGCTCACCGGGGCGGTCGTTCTGGCGGCGCTGTTCCTGCTCGTCCTCTTCGTCATGCGTCATTTGCCCACGCTGCCGGCGGCGGCGGCCTTCGCCCTCGGCGCGGGCGGCTTCGTGGCCATTCACGGCGGCGCTTTCGACATGGTTTCGCCCCAGGCCGTGCCCTTTTCCGCCATCGAGCGGCTGGCTGCCTTTTCCGAGGGGCTGATGCTGGCCGGCCTCGCCGCGTGGCTGCTGCTGCGCTTCAACCTGCAGCGCCGCCGCCCGGCCTT
>CAZXTT010000235.1:0-4415 GCA_964643775.1 uncultured Rhizobiaceae bacterium
TTTTCGAAAGAAGTGTGACCCTCCTTGGAATCATGGGAAGCAGCCCGAACAGCATTTACGACACCGCCTTAAATAATTGAAATTCCGCATGGATTCCCGCTTTCGCGGGAATGACTCACAGGAGAGTGTCCCCCGGCAGCAAAAATTTTCTTGGACCATACCGGGCAGGCTCCTTCGTTCCATGGGTAGTGCAATGCCCTTGCCAATGGCGCCACTATCAGCCGTGGAGCGCCGCTTGCCGCTGGCGCGAAACTGCTCTGCCGGAATGATCCGGCCTGATCGGAAAAACGCTCCGGCCGATGCCCTCAGCCGCCGGTCACGGGGGGGAAGAAGGCTACCTCGGAGGCTTTCGTTATGTCGGTGTCGGGGTCGGCGTGTTGCTGGTCCACCGCCACGCGCAAGGAGGCGGGGTCGGCCAGCGCCTCGGCGTGGCCGTCGCTCCTTTGCCTGAGCCACGCGAGCAGCTCTCCGGCGGTGCGCACGTCCTCGGGCGGGCTTACGTCTTCCGAGCCGATGCCGGTCTTCTGGCGCACCCAGGCGAAATAAAGCACCTTCATTGGTTGTCCTCTTCTTCCATGAGGTGGCGGACGCCGGCGCGGAAGTAGTCGTAGCCGGTATAGAGGGTCAGGGCCGCCGCCAGCCACAGGCCGTAAAGGCCGATCTCGGTGTTGCCCGGCAGCACGCTTTCGCCGGCGGGGCCGACGATGAGAAAGCCGATGGCCACCATCTGCACCGCCGTTTTCCACTTGGCCAGCCAGGTGACGGGCACCGACACCTGCAACTGGCCCAGGAACTCGCGCAGGCCCGACACCAGCACCTCGCGCGAGAGGATGATGGCGGCGGCCCACAGGTGATAGCCGCTTATGGTTTCGTTGGCGGCCAGCATGAGCAGGATGACGGAGATGAGCAGCTTGTCGGCTATCGGGTCGAGCATCCTGCCAAGCGCCGATTGCTGGTGCCAGGCGCGGGCCAGCCAGCCGTCGAGGAAATCGGTTATGGCGGCGGCGATGAAAATGGCCAGCGCCGTCCAGCGCAGGGTGGGGGTGTTCCACAGCAGGCAGGCGGCGACGGCGGGCACGGCGAGAATGCGCCCGTAGGTGAGCAGGTTGGGGACGCGCAGGGCGACGGGCACGGACGAGGCGGAGGAGGCCTCGCGCGGCGCTGATGCCCTGGCGGTGTGTTCGCTCATCTGTCCCTGCCCTTGTTTCCGTTCGTGCCCCGCGCGGGCCATCCTACCTGAAATAGTCGTGTATGGCATGCGCCAGCTTCAGCGATATGCCCTCCACCGCGGCCAGCTCGCGCGGGCTGGCCTTGGCGACGGCGCGGGCCGAGCCGAAGGCGGCGAGCAGCGCCTTCTTGCGGGCCGGGCCGACGCCGGGGATGGCGTCCAGCGGATTGCGGCGCGCCTCGCCCGCCCTTCTCGCGCGGTGCGTGCCGATGGCGAAGCGGTGCGCCTCGTCGCGCAGGCGCTGCAGATAATACAGCACCGGGTCGTCGTGGCGCAGGCGCAAAATGCCGCCATCCGCCATGTGGAACGTTTCCTCGCCGGCGTCGCGCCTCGGCCCCTTGGCGACGCCCACGAAGGTGATGCCTTTTATATCCACATCGCGCAGCGCTTCAAGAGCGGCGTTGAGCTGGCCGCGCCCGCCGTCTATCAGCACCAGGTCGGGCCAGCGGGGAAAATCGCCGTCGCCGATATCTTCACCGCCGTCACCGCCATTGCCGGCCTCGCCGGGGGGCTTGCGGGAGAGCTGCCGGAAGCGGCGGCGCATGACCTCGCGCATCATGGCGAAATCGTCGCCCGGCGCGATGTCCCCGCCGCGGATGTTGAACTTGCGGTAGTGGGCCTTCATGAACCCTTCCGGCCCGGCGACGATCCTGGCCCCGATGGCGTTCGCGCCCTGTATGTGGGAGTTGTCGTAGACCTCCACCCGGCGCGGCGGGCGGGGCATGGAGAACAGCTCGCCCACCTGCTCCAGCAGCTTTTCCTGGGCCATTCGCGAAGCCAGCTTCTGGCCCAGCGCCTCGCGGGCGTTGTCCAGCGCCATTTCCACGAGGGCGCGCTTCTCGCCGCGTTGCGGGGCGTGGATGGTCACCTTGTGGCCGTTGTCGTCGCCCAGCGCCTCGGACAGCAGACCGGCGTCGGGGAGGGGGTGGGAGAGCAGGATGAGCGGCGGCGCGGGGCGGGTGGTGTAGAACTGGGCGATGAAGGCGGACAGCACCTCCGGCGGCGGACGCTTGCCGCCGGTGCGCGGGAAATAGGCGCGGTTGCCCCAGTTCTGGTAGTTGCGGAAGAAGAACACCTGTATGCAGGCATGCCCTCCCTGCTGGCTGATGGCGAAGAGGTCGGCGGCCTCGAAGGTGCGCGGCTCTATGCCCTGGCCCGCCGCTATGTGGGCCATGGCGGCCAGCCGGTCGCGCAGCACGGCGGCGCTTTCGTAGTCGAGCCTTTCGGCGGCCTCCTCCATGGCGCGGGTCAGTTGCGCCTGCACCTTGCGCGAGCGCCCGGAGAGGAAGTCCTCGGCCTGCCTGACCAGCGCCTCGTATTCCCCGATGCTCACCTCGCCGGTGCAGGGGGCGGCGCAGCGGCGTATCTGGTGGAGCAGGCAGGGGCGGCTGCGGTTGGCATAGACGGAATCCGTGCAGGTGCGCACCAGGAAGGCCTTCTGCAGGGCGTCGAGCGCGCGGTTGACGGCCCCGGCGTTGGCGAAGGGGCCGTAATAGCTGCCCCTGGCGCGGCGCGCGCCGCGATGCTTGGTCAGGCGCGCCGCCGCGTGGCTCTTGTCGATGAGGATATAGGGGAACGACTTGTCGTCGCGCAGCAGGATGTTGTAGCGCGGCTTGAGCTTGCGGATGAGGTTGGCCTCCAGCAGCAGGGCCTCGGATTCGCTGGCGGTGGTGGTGTATTCCATGCGCGCCACGTGCGAGAGCATCATGGTCAGGCGCGCCGAATGGGCCTGGCCGCGGGCATAGGTGCCGACCCGCGCCTTGAGGTCGCGCGCCTTGCCGACGTAGAGGAGATTGCCGCCCGCGTCATACATGCGGTAGACGCCGGGGCGGCGCGGCAGGTTGCCGACAAAGCGGCGGATGACCTCCAGCCCCGTTTGCAGGGAGGGGGCGTCATCGCCGCTGCCGTCCGCGCGGTTCATGCCGTTTCCGCCGTTCATGCCGCTGGTGCCATGCATTTATTGAGTCCAGACCCTGGATTTATGCCCTGACGGCGCGCCGGGCAAGCTCTCCGGCGCTCTCACGCATCGGCGCGGCGGCGCTCTATCTCGACGCCGACGGAGGCGGCCTCGGGGAAGATGTCGGGCTTTTCCACCCGCACGCGGGCGGCCAGCACGTAGGGGTTGGACAGGCACTCGGCGGCGATCATCTCGGCCAGCGTCTCCACCAGGTGAACGTGGCCAGAGGCCACCACCTGCCTGATGTGATCGACCACCTTCTCGTAGGAGACGACCTTGTGGATGTTGTCCTCCAGCGGCTCGTTGCGCTCGCGCACCGTGAGATCGACGTTGATGATGACGCGCTGCGGCTTGAGCTTCTCGAAGTCGTGGACGCCGAGGTTGGCCTCCAGCGTCAGGTCGCGCACGAATATGTGGGCGAGGCCGCGGCGGGCGCAGGCGATGGCCCCGCTCATCACCGAGGCGGCGTTGTTCTCCTCGTCCAGCGGGGCCTTGCCGGGGCCGGTTCCCCTGGCGCGGCTTCCCCTGTCGCTCTTGCTGGTCATTCGCTTACCTCCGTTATGTCGGGCGTCCGCCAGTTGAGGTGCTGGCCGCCGTCGAGGATTATCATCTGGCCGGTCATGGCGGGGGCGGAGAGGATGAAGCTCACGGCGTGGGCTATCTCCTCCGGCGAGGTGCCGCAGCCCATGAGGGTGAGCGAGCATTGCCTGACGAAATCCTCCTCCTCCATGCGCGAGCTGGCCAGCGCCGGGCCGGGAGCTATGGCGTTGACGCGGATGCCCTGGGGGGCCAGCGCCTGGGCCATGGTGCGGGTGGCCGTCCACAGGGCGGCCTTGGACAGGGTGTAGGAATAGAACAGCGGATTGAGCTTCATCACCCGCTGGTCGATGAGGTTGATTATGTTGGCCGGCGCGCCGGGGGGCTTCTGGCCGGCGAAGGCCTGGGCGAGGAAAAGCGGCGCGCGCAGGTTGACGTCCATGTGGGCCTGCCAGCCGGCCAGGGTCATGGTCTGCAGCTCGTCCGGCTCGAAGAGCGAGGCGTTGTTGACCAGCAGGCTCAGGGGGCCGAGGCGGGCCACGGCGTCGAGGACGATCTTCAGCGGCGCTTCCTCGTCGGCGAGATCGCCCCGCACCAGCGCCACGGGGACGTTCATGGCGGCTATCTCGCCGGCCAGCTCTCGCGCCTCGGTTTCGGAGGAGCGGTAATGGAGGGCCAGCGCGTATCCCTCGC
>CAZXTT010000236.1:0-16701 GCA_964643775.1 uncultured Rhizobiaceae bacterium
CATGTGCATCTCTCGGAACCCGACCTGCTGGTCATGGATTACATCGCAGGCTCCGGCGGCGGCGGCGCGTCCGTGGAGCGCCACATGGCCGAGCTTCTGAGCGTCATGCACGGCAAGCGCCAGCCCTTTTTCGGCCTCGACTTCGACACCACCATCGGCCCCCTGCCGCAGCCCAACCCGCGTCATGACAACTGGGTTGAATTCTTTCGCGATCAGCGGCTGATGTTCATGGCCCGCCTCGCCCATGAGCGCGCCGGGCTGCCCTCTTCCCTGCTGCGGCGCATCGAAAGGTTCTGCGAACACCTGGATGAATACATAACCGAACCCGCCCACCCGGCGCTGCTCCATGGCGACATATGGGGCGGCAACGTCATTGCCTCCGGCGGCAAGGTGGCGGCCTTCATCGACCCGGCCATCTATTACGGCCACCCGGAATATGACCTCGCCTTCATGACCATGTTCGGCACCGCCGGAGGAGCCTTCTTTTCCGCCTATTCCGCTCTCAGGCCGGAATTCGACGCGGAGGGATTTTTCGATGTGCGCCGCGACGTCTATCTGATATACCCCCACCTCACCCACGTGCTCATCTGCGGGCTTTCCTATGCCTCGGGCATAGAAAGCCGCCTGTCGCGCCTCGGCTTCTGAGCGGACATGTCATGAAACAGCGCACCCGCAAGTTCATCGGCGTCATACTGACCTTTAGCTGGCTGGTATTCTACAGCCTTGTCATGATGGCCGTGGGCGCGGCCCTGTTCGGCCACAACCCCGGCACCATCACCCAGTTCGCCTTCTACGTGATAGCCGGAATGGCCTGGCTGCCGGTGGCCATGCTGATAATAAAATGGATGGCCCGCCCCGACGCCTGATCACGGCGGCGCAGGCCGCTCACGGGCGGGCGGCGGCTGGGCGAATCATCAGGGGAAAACAGGCCCGCTACAGCACCTTGATATCCACCGGCGCTATCTGCGACACGACCCGCACGCCGTGCGAACCGTCGCGGAACTTGCGCGGCAGCACCACCCGCTGATAGGGCACCCACGACACGCGGCCGTCGTTCTCCTGCATGGCCGCGTAGACATGGTCATAATGCGGCTCGCCGGTTTCCAGCACGTGCGGATACACGCTGGATACCAGGTGATCGTAGTCATTGCCCGGCATGCACGGGAAGCTCACCGGCGTCATGCCCCAGCGCTCGGCGATCGGCGTGCGCTCGCCGACACGCGCCACCTTGAATGACCCGCTTTGCGGATCGGGCACGCAATCGACGCCATATTCGGCCGGCGCATCGCGCTTTATCAGCGCATCCTGCAACAGGCCGGGAGCATTGGTCGCGGCTATGTCCACCGGCTTGATGAACACCCGCGAACGCAGGAATACATCCGACTTGTCCATCAACTGGCGGATGCGCATGGCCGCCGAGGGAATGTCATCGTGATCCTCGCTGAACCAGCCGGCGGCGAAATATTCGAGCCGGCAGCTGCCCTCCTGCCCCGGCAGCCACTCCAGCAGGTAATACAGGGAAGCCCAGTTGGGCGCGAACAGGTGCCAGCGAATGATCATGTCCCGCTCGCTCAGCAGCACCTGTACGTAGCCGTCGGAAACCAGGCGGAAGATCTTCTCCTGATCTTCCACGTCGAAACCGGAAATGCTCTCCAGTTGCCCCCGGTGTATCCACATGCTTTGCGAGTTCGTCATCGATTTCAATCCGCCCCAGGTTGAACCAGTCTCCATGGTCATGAACGGGCAGTCCACCAATGACAGTAAGTCACGTTTGCGAACAGATGGTTAACGGGGCGGAACAAACTTCCTCCCCGCCGCCGTCCGCAGCCCATAACCACTCCTTAACCATAGGGCAAGTTGATGCGCCGCCACGCGCGGTGATTGATTAAAATGCGATTCAATTTGAACGTTTCAACGTCTGCCTGATGGGGAAGGGCCAGTGCACAACGCAGGAGCATACATGACGCTGAACATCCACCCCCTGCCGTCTCCGGAGGGCCGGGCAGACGGACAGCCGCGCCCCTTGCAGGCTGGCGCAACCCGCCCCTTTCAGTCATGGCACTACGCCATGCTAAACGATCAACAGCGCAACCAGGCCATCCGCGACGCCATAGAAGAGCTCGACCTGGATGGCCGCACGGTGGTCGAGATAGGCGCCGGAACCGGCATAATATCCATCCTCTTCGCCCGCGCCGGGGCGCGCCGCGTCATCGCCTGCGAGATGAACCAGGCAATGGCCAAGGTAGCCATGGAAACCATCAGGCGCGCCGGGCTTGGCGAGCGCATCACCATCCTGCCCCTGTCCTCCACCATGGCGCTCGACCAGGGCATCCTGCCAAATGAGCCGGACGTGATATTCACCGAAACCGTCGATTGCGGCGTCATAGGCGAGGGCTACCACGCAATAGCCCGCGACATCCGCCGCATGGCAGGAGAGAACACCATCGTCCTGCCCAACGAAATCCGCCAATACGGGGTGATCATCTCGTCGGCGGCCATTCACGGCCTCAACCACGTGGAAGACGTATTCGGCATCGACATGGCCCCGCTCAATGCCTGGTCCACCCGCACCTATTTCCCGGTGCGCGCCGAATACCACGGCTTCGAAATGCTCAGCCGCCCCCGCCTGGTGCGCACCTATGATTACCTGGAGGACATCCCGGCGGCCCCGGTGTCCATGCAGATAACCAATCCCGGCACGGCCCACGGCCTGCTCACCTGGTTCGAACTGCGCATGGGCAACCACGCCACCACCAACGCCCCGGGAACGAACAGCCACTGGCATCAGGCCTTCCACCCCCTGCCCCGGCCGCTGGAACTGAAAAAGGGGGAGGTCATCTCCCTGCATCTGGACGATCAGGGCATGGTCAACCTCGGCTGACAAGGGAAACGGACACACCACGGCCCGCCCGGATCAATCCGTCCGGGCGGAGCCCCATGCCGGGCCCAATATTCCGCATCACCCGCAACAGCTCTTGCCGCTTTCCTGCACCGGCGGGCAGGGCACGTCTCCATATGTGCAGAACACGCAGCAATCGCCCTGCCCGGGGCGCAGAACCGCATTGCAATGCGGACAGTCCCAGAACCACTGGCAGGCATCGGTGGGCATTTCCTGCGTGGTCTTCCGGCCGCATTCGGGGCAGGTGATGGTCGATGTCAGGACGATTTCGCTCATGCCGGACATCATCGGGCAATGCCCGGCGCATGGCAAGTAACAGCATGCTGATTACTGGTGAAAAAATGGCTCCCCGGGCCGGACTCGAACCAGCGACCCAGCGGTTAACAGCCGCTTGCTCTACCAACTGAGCTACCGGGGAACACGGGTTTTGCGTATAAGCAAAAGCCGCCATGCTGTCAAAGGTGTTTTTAGAACCATGGCGTTAATTTTTCATCGCGCCTTGCAACATGGGGACGAGGGGGGCATGTTGCGCCGGCGAGCTAACCGGCCACGATGGAACCCCGATGAAGGAAATCCGCATCTGGAAATGGACCTTCCGCCTGCCGGAGCACCGGCTGGCCAGAATAGCCATTGGCGTGCTGCTGGTGATTCTCGGCTTTTTCGGCTTCCTGCCGGTGCTCGGTTTCTGGATGATCCCCCTGGGGCTGGCCATCATTTCATACGAGGTTCCCTTCGTGCGCCGCCTGCGCAGGCGCTTCATCGTCTGGCTCTATCGTTTCATCCACCGTCACTTCCCGGCCCTCGCCCGGCGGCTGGGCATGCCGCCGGGCAATGGCGGGAATGGTGGAAATGGCCGAAATGGCCGCAAGCAGGATTCGTGAGGGCTACTTTATGACGCCCAGCTCCACCCACTTGCCGTCCTTCACCGTCGTCTCCACGATAACCCCCGGCACGTCACCGGCGGCATCGAACTCGTGCGAGCCGCTCGCTCCCTCGTAGTTGATGTCCTTGCCCTCCTTGAGCAGCCTGGCGGCCTTGGCGAATTCGCCGGGCAGAATCACCTCGCCGGGAGCGCTGGCCACTTCACGCAGCGCCTTGTTGACACCCTCGCGCCCCGGCTTGCCGTTCTTCTCTATGGCCAGCGCCAGCAGCATGGCCGCGTCATAGGCCTGTGCGGCGAAAATGGCCTTCGGGTCGAGCCCGGCCTTCCTGGCAATGGCCGCGAACTTGTCCGCCCCGGCGATCTTGGGCGATCCCGGACGGGTGGCGATCACGCCCTTGAGGTTGTCCGCGCCAATGGCCTTTATCAGCTCGTCGGAGGCCATGCCGTCACCCAGCACGAAACGCTCGAAGCCGCCGCTCTCCAGCGCCTGGCGCAATATCGTCTGGCCGGAGCTGTTGGCATATGCCAGCACCACCAGCGTCCGCGCCCCGGTCGATTCCAGCACCCCCAGCTCGGCCCGGTAATCGGCCTTGCCGTCCTCGTGCGCCTCGGAGGCCAGCACCTTGCCGCCCAGCTTGCCGAAGGCCGCCGCCAGCGCCTCGGCAAATCCCTTGCCGTAGTCGTTGTTGACATAGGTGACGGCGACCTCCTTTATCCCCTTGCCGATCAGCAGCTTGGCCATCTGCTGCCCCTGGAAGGCATCCGACGGCACGGTGCGGAACACCAGGTCGTTATCCTTCAGCCCGGTAAGCGCGGGCGACGTCGAAGCCGGGGAAACCATGGTCACGCCGCCGGGAATGGCCGCGTTGTTGGCCGCCGAGATGGTGGCCCCGGAACACAATGCGCCCACTATCGCCACCACCTTCTCGGAATTGACCAGCCTGTCGGCGGCATCCGCCGCCTTGGTGGCGTCGGCGCAGGTGGTGTCGCCAACCGGCATGGTCACCTTCATGTGCCCGCCCAGCAGGCCACCCGTGGCATTGACCTCCTCGATGGCCAGCTTCGCCCCCTTGGCGATTGACGGAACCATGCTCTCGATGGGCCCGCTGAAACCACCCAGGAAACCGATCTTGACCTCCATGGCCCGCGCCCCGGCGGCCACCGCCAGCACGCTCGTCATGGCCAGCGCCGCCATAGTAAGTTTCATGCTCTTCATTTTCACCTCCCTTGTAATGACACCCTCCCGCAAGAGGCCGGTGTCTGAACCCGTTCAATGCACAGATGCCAGCAGCAAATGCGCGAAATATCAAGAGTTTTTCGCCCACCGCCAACAGCGGCGCTATTGGCGGGGGCCACTCCGCCGCCGACGGGGAGAAGGAACCCCGGAATTACCGCTCTTTCATGCAGGCAAATAAGCGGCTATTAGGGTCTGGACTCAATAAACGCGTGGCGCCAGCTCCCGGGGAGAAAATCGGCATGGATGGAAAAGAGATGGAAAATAAAAGTCATGCGACTTATGTGCCGATTTTCTCCCCGGCAACTGAGATTCACGCATTTATTGAGACCAGACCCTGATCGCTGCCATGAAACAGATAGAATACATATTCGAAGGCTTCCTGTGGAACTCGCGCCTCATCGTGCTGATCGCCGTGCTGGCCTCGCTGCTGGTGTCATTCGCGGTGTTCTTCATGGCCACATCGGACGTCTGGTACATGGTCAGCCACCTGCTCCACTACCCTTCGCTGGAAGGGGCGGAGCGCGCCGGGCTGCGCAACGAAACCATCAAGCACGTGGTCGAGGTCATAGACGGCTACCTGCTGGGCACCGTGCTGCTGATCTTTTCCCTGGGGCTCTACGAGCTGTTCATCTCGCGCATCGACCCGGCCGACGAAGGGGCCGCCTCGCGCATCCTGTCCATCCGCAATCTCGACGACCTTAAAAACCGCCTCGCCAAGGTCATCCTGATGATACTGGTGGTCAAGTTCTTCGAACACGCCATCAGCATGGAATTCTCAAACGCCCTGGACATGCTGCAACTGGCCGGGGGCATCGCCCTCATCGGGCTTGCGCTATACCTCTCCCACGCCAGCGACAACCACTCCGCCGCCAAAAAGTAAATTTTCAAAAGACTATATTTACCACCGCCTTTCATCATGGCCGCAGCTTCGACGATAAATCATGACAGCTGCCCCGTGAGCCATGGCCATATCGGATCAGACCATCCCGGTTGACACCACCAGCGGCGGAACCACCCTTGCCGGCCGCATCGCCTCCATGCTGCGCAGCCCGTGGAAGACGGCGCTGCTCGTCTGGCTGCCCCTGTCGGCCCTGCTGCTGGTTTACAGGTGGTCATCCCTGGGCATGTCCCTCGGCGACACCGACGACGCCATGCGCCTCGTCCAGTGGCGCGCCTGGCTGGACGGGGCCGGATGGTATGATCTGCGCATATCCCGGCTGGAGCCGCCCACCGGCCTGATCTCCCACTGGTCACGGCTCGTGGACGCAGGCATGGCGGCGCTCTATCACCTGTTCGCCCTGTTCCTGCCCAAGGCCGCGGCGGAAACATGGATGCGCGCCACCTGGCCGCTGCTGTGGCTCTATCCGGCCATCGCCGCCACCCTGTTCATGGCCCTCCGGGCAGGCGGCCGCCGCCTGATGATCGCCACCGCGCCGGTCATCTTCTTCGCCATGCAGGCCCATACCCAGTTCATGCCCGGCCGCATAGATCACCACAACGCCCAGATAGCCCTGTCGCTGGTAACAGCCGCCTCCGTCCTGTGGGCCGCGCAAAGCGCCACCGCGGCGCTCATCGGCGGAATCTCCGGCGGGCTGATGCTGGCCATCGGGCTGGAAAACGCCCCCTACCTGGCCGCCGCCGGCATGATCGCCGCGGGCCTCTTCGTGGCCGGCAGGATGCCAGCCGGGAACCTGGGCATATTCAGCGCAACCCTGGCCCTTTCCTCCCTTGCCGCCCTTGGGGTGTCATTGCCGCCGCAAAAATGGCTCACCACCACCGCCTGCGACGCCATGGCCATGAACATCGCCCTGCCGGTGGCCGCCGGCGGGCTGGCCATGGCCGTGCTGGCGCTGACCGCGAGGCGCGCCGACGGCCCGCTAAGGCGCCTGCTGATACTGGCCCCGTCCGCCATCATCGCCGGCGGGCTTTTCGCCTGGCTCGACCCCGCCTGCCTGCGCGGCCCCTTCGCCCACATAGACCCGGCAATCCGCCCCATATGGCTGGACAATGTAAAGGAAGCCCAGGGCATCGCCGAAATGTTCGCCGAGGGCAACACGGCGCTCATCGGCATGTTCACGTGGCCGCTGCTCGTTCTGGTGGCCTTTTTCGCCCTCCGCCTGCCCGGCCACCCGCGGCACGAGGGGCGCACCGCCGCCATCGCCGCCATAACCTTCCTGAGCGCCCTGAGCCTGCTCTACACCACCAAGGCCATCCGCATATCACCATACATCCTGTGGATGACCTTCCCCCTCGCCGGAGCCATCGCCGCCTGGCTGTGGGACAGGTTCTCGATAACCGATCCGGCGCGGCGCATACTGGTGGCGATAGCCGTCTCGCCGCTGCTCATGGCCGTGTTCATCGAGATGACCGCCCAGGCGCTCTCCACCGGCGCACCACATTCCCCCGCCACCGGCAAGGCCACCGCCAACCAGAGCGCCGCCAGCGCCCCGCCCGATGACTGCACGGCCACGAGCCGCCTGCGCGCCCTTGCCTCCCTGCCCGCCGGGCGCATAGCCGCGCCTATAGACCTCGGCCCCCACATACTGGCCCTGAGCCATCACGAAGTGCTGGCCGCGCCCTATCACCGCCTGAGCCGCGGCCTCACCAGCAACCACGAGATTTTCGCCAACCCGCCGCAAAAGGCCCACGAAGCCGCATCCCGCGCCGGGGTTGACTACCTGGTGGTATGCCCGTCGATAATGCCGACCAGCATCGGCCGCGGCCAGATAGGCTCCTCGCTGTGGTTCGCCCTGCGCAAGACCCCCCCGGCAACGCCGCAATGGCTGCAACCCATCCCCCTGCCCGCCGCCGCCCCGCTCAGGGTATTCCGGGTCACCCCCCTGCGCGCAAGCAAGGACGGGTAACCGCTTCAACAAGAGCACGGACATCACGCCCGCCCAAGCCCATCACCCGCGCCACTGCCCAGTGGTATCCCACCAGCCACAATTTTCCAGGACTCCGGTGGGCTGCCGGACCGGACAGCGTCAGTGCAGGATCTGCGACAGGAACAGCTTGGTGCGGTCGCTCTTCGGGTTGGTGAAGAACTCTTCCGGCTCGTTCTGCTCGACGATCTGGCCCTCGTCCATGAAGATGACGCGGTTGGCCACCTGGCGGGCGAAGCCCATCTCGTGAGTGACCACCAGCATGGTCATGCCGCTCTCGGCCAGATCGACCATGACGTCCAGCACCTCCTTGATCATCTCCGGATCGAGCGCCGAGGTCGGCTCGTCGAACAGCATGATCTTCGGCGACATGCACAGCGAGCGGGCGATCGCCACCCGCTGCTGCTGGCCGCCGGATAGCTGGCCGGGATACTTGTGGGCCTGATCGGGGATCTTCACCTTCTCGAGGAAGCCCATGGCGATCTCCTCGGCCTCCTTGCGCGGCATCTTCTTCACCCATATGGGAGCCAGGGTGCAGTTCTCCAGCACCGTCAGGTGCGGAAACAGATTGAAGTGCTGGAACACCATGCCCACCTCGCGGCGGATCTCCTCGATCTTCTTCACGTCGTCGGTCAGCTCCACGCCATCGACGACGATCTTGCCCTGCTGGTGTTCCTCCAGCCGGTTGATGCAGCGGATGAGCGTCGATTTGCCCGACCCGGAAGGCCCGCATATGACGATGCGCTCGCCCTTGTAGACCGTCAGGTTTATGTCGCGCAGCACGTGGAAGTCGCCATACCACTTGTTCATGTCGGTGATCTGTATGGCCACCTCGTCGGAGATTTCCATTTTCCTGGCGCTCTTTTCAGCCATGATTGATTTTCCCGATAGCTATCGTTTGTGCCCCGTGTGCAACAGGTTTTCCATGAATATCGAATAGCGCGACATGCCGAAGCAGAAGACCCAGTAGAGCATCGCCAGGAACAGGTAGGCGGTGGGCGCCGTGGTCGGCGTCGACCACTTGGCGTCGGCCAGCGAGCTTTGCACTATCCCCAGCAGGTCCATCAGGCCGATGATGGAAACCAGCGAGGTGTCCTTGAACAGCCCGATGAAGGTGTTGACGATGCCCGGAATGACCATCTTCAGCGCCTGCGGCAGGATCACCAGCCGCATCATCTGCCAGTAGGTCAGCCCCAGCGCCATGGCCCCCTCGTATTGCCCCTTGGGGATGGCCTGCAATCCGCCGCGCACCACCTCCGCCATGTAGGCGGCGGAGAACAGCGCCACGCCGACCAGCGGCCGCACCACCTTGTCCAGCGTCACCCCCTCCGGCAGGAACAGCGGCAGCATCACCGACGACATGAACAGCACCGTGATCAGCGGCACGCCGCGCCAGAACTCGATGAATATGATCGACACCAGCCGCACCACCGGCATCTTTGACTGCCGCCCAAGCGCCAGCAACACCCCCAGCGGCAGCGAGAACACTATCCCCGTGATGGCGATGACCAGCGTCAGCAGCAGCCCGCCCCACTTGGTCGTCTCCACCACCTCCAGCCCCAGCGACGGCGCTCCATAGAGCATCAGGTAGGCGAACACGGGAAAGGCCACCAGCAGCAATATGCCGTTGAGCTTCTTCATCGGCACGGCGGGTATCAGCATCGGCACCAGCAACAATATGCCAACCGCGTAGGTAAGGTTGACCCGCCATTGCTCGGCATGCGGATAGAAGCCGAACATGAACTGGTTGAAACGCGCCCGCACGTAGGCCCAGCAGGCCCCCACCTCCACCCCGTCGCCGGGCAGGCAGGCCTTGCGGTCGGAGCCTTCCCACACCGCGTCGATGATGGCGAACTGGACGAAATTGCTGACGATCAGCCAGATGATGTAGATGCCGATGAAGGTCAGGATGGTGTTGAGCCAGTCGGAGAACAGGTTCTCGCGCATCCAGCCGATCACCCCGGTAGTGGCCGGCGGCGGCGGCTTCGGCGGCAGCATCTGCTGGCGATGGAAGGTGATATCGTGTTGCTTCGCCATGGCCTACCTCTCCACCAGTTTCATCCTGGCGTTATACCAGTTCATGAAGGCCGAGGTGGCCAGCGACAGCGACAGGTAAACGACCATCCACATGGCGATGATCTCGATGGCCTGCCCCGACTGGTTGAGGATGACGCCGCCCACCGCCACCAGGTCGGGATAGGCGATGGCCACCGCCAGCGACGAGTTCTTGGTCAGGTTGAGATACTGGCTGGTCAGCGGCGGAATGATGACCCGCATGGCCTGCGGAATGACCACCAGCCGCAGCATCTGGCCGCGCGTCAGCCCCAGAGCCAGCGCCGCCTCCGTCTGCCCGTGGGAAACCGCCTGAATGCCGGCGCGCACTATCTCGCCGATGAACGACGCGGTGTATATGGAAAGCGCCAGCAGCATGGCGACGAATTCCGGGATGATGCGCATGCCGCCCTGGAAGTTGAACCCCCTCAGGGCCGGATAGTCGAAATGCACCGGGTTGCCGGCGAGCAGCGAAACCAGCCCGTAGGCGACCAGCGGCAGGGAGATCATCAGCCCCAGCGAGGTGAGAAACACCGGGAACTGCTCGCCCGTCTCCATCTGCCGCTTCTTCGCCCAGCGCGCCACCAGCCACGAGCCGATCACGGCGGCGGCGAAAGCCGCCACCACGAACCACCAGGCGTCGGTGAACAGCGGCTTGGGCGAATATACGCCGCGGTTGTTGATGAACACCCCGGCCACTTCCAGCGACTGGCGTGGCCCCGGCAGCGGCTTGAGCACCACGTTGTACCAGACGAAGATCTGCAACAGCAGCGGAATGTTGCGGAAGAACTCGACATACCCCGCCGCCAGCTTCGATATCACCCAGTTGTGCGACAGGCGCATTATGCCGATGATGAATCCCAGTATGGTGGCGAAGAAAATGCCTATGCCCGACAGCACCAGCGTGTTGAGCAGCCCCACCAGGAAGGCCTTGCCATATGACGAGGCCTCCGAATACTCAAGGAACAGCACCTGGTTGATGCCGAATCCCGCGGTGGTGTTGAGAAAGCCGAAGCCGGAGGCGATCTTGCGCTGCTCGAGGTTGTGAACCGTGTTCTGGAAAATCGTCCAGAAGGCCCACGCCAGCAGCGCGATGAGCAGTGCCTGCGAGACGAAGGCCCGCACCCTGGGATTGTTCCACAGGGGAACCTTGGCTTCCTCGCTCACCTCACCAGTGGCGCTCATGTGGAGCTCCCCCCTCTCTCAGGCCCCAGGCGAATGCCTGAAATATCTCCCCGCGGCTGCTCTGACGGCGGCCTGTCGGGGCGGGGCCATTCAAACATGAGAATAAAACAAGTGATCAAGCCCCCCGGTCGGGAGCCGGCTCCCGACCGGAGGAATATCATGCCTCGCCCGCCTCAGCGGATCGGCGGCGCGTACTGGATGCCGCCCTTGTTCCACAGGGCGTTGAGCCCGCGCGACAGGCCAAGCGGCGTCTTGGGGCCGACGTTGCGGTCATAGGACTCGCCGTAATTGCCCACCTGCTTGATGATGTTGTAGGCCCAGGCGTTGGACACGCCGAGGTTCTTGCCGAACGAGCCCTCGGTGCCCAGCAGGCGCTTGATGGCCGGGTTGTCGGACTTCTTCATCTCGTCGACGTTCTTGGAGGTGACGCCCAGCTCCTCGGCATTGATCATGGCGAACAGCGTCCACTTGACGAGGTCGAACCACTGGTCGTCGCCCTGGCGCACCACCGGGCCGAGCGGCTCCTTGGAGATGATCTCCGGCAGCACGATGTGCTCGTCCGGGTTCTTCAGCTTCAGCCGCTGCGCGGCCAGCCCCGAGCGGTCGGTGGTGTAAACGTCGCAACGGCCCTCGTCATAGGCCTTGACCACCTCGTCGGACTTCTCGAAGGCCACCACTTCATACTGCATCTTCTTGGAGCGGAAGAAGTCGGCCACGTTGAGCTCGGTGGTGGTGCCGGTGTTGGTGCACACCGCCGCGCCGTTGAGCTGCATGGCCGAGGTCACGCCCAGCTTCTTGCGCACCATGAAGCCCTGGCCGTCGTAGTAGTTGACGCCGGCGAAGTTCAGGCCCAGCGCCGTGTCGCGGGTGGCCGTCCAAGTGGTGTTGCGGCTGAGCATGTCGATCTCGCCCGACTGCAGGGCGGTGAAACGCTCCTTGGCCGACAGCGGCGTGAACTTGACCTTGGAGGCGTCGCCGAAGATGGCCGCCGCCACGGCCCGGCACACGTCCACGTCGATGCCCGTCCAGTTGCCCTTGTCATCTGGATTGGAGAACCCCGGCAGGCCCTGGGAAACACCGCACTGGACGAAGCCCTTGGCCTTCACGTCATCGAGGGTGCCGGCGGAAGCGGCGGTAACGGCGGCCAGCGATACGGCTGCGCCGAGAGCAATCGAAAGGATCGTGCGTTTCATGGCTGTTCCTTCTTTCCTTCTGTGGTGGGTAATCATGGAGCGGATCGTTTCAGGGAACAGACAGCGCCACAGCCTCCCGCCACAGGGCGGAAAGGCTGCCCGATGCCAGCAAAAGCCAAACATGCACCAGTGCCTGTCATGATAAGGAAACCGAGCCCTCCCTGTCCTGTCTGTTCGAGTTTTCCTCTCCCTCGAAAACGGCGAAATGCATCCGCCTTGAACCGTATCGGAAACCAAAACCGCTCCCCGGTCAAGGTTTTTTGTGCATTGCCCGCCGTCTTTGGTAAAAAGACCAAACCACATGAGCGCCACACCTGCCGGTTGCCGGGCGGGCGGAAAGAGAGGATAAGGATTCCATGAGCAACGATTCTCCCAGTCCCCGCCGCCGCGCCACCATGCTCGCCCACGCGGGCCGCGAACACACCTGCCACGGCGAGGTGAACCCGCCCGTCCATCGCGCCTCCACCATGCTCGCCCGCTCGCTGGCCGAATACGAATCCGGCCAGCGCCCATACACCTACGGCACCCACGGCACCCCCACCACCCGCGCCCTCGAGGAGACGATGGCGGCGATCGAGGGCGCGCACAGCTGCCGCCTCGCCCCTTCCGGCCTGCTGGCCATAACCGCCACCCTCATGGCGCTCACCGAAAGCGGCGGGGAGGTTCTCGTCCCCGACGCCGTCTATGGCCCCACGCGCCGCTTCATGGACGAACGGATGGCCCGCTTCGGCGTTGCCGTCCGCTATTATCCGCCGCGCGCCGGGGCCGGCGAGATCGACGCCCTGATCAACGAAAACACCGCCGTGCTGTTCCTCGAGTCGCCATGCTCCAACACCATGGAGATACAGGACGTCCCGGCGCTGGCCGCCGCCGCCCGCCGCCGCGGCGTCGTCAGCGTCATCGACAACACCTGGTCGGCGGGCTGGTATTTCAACGCCCTGGAGGCCGGCTGCGACATATCCATACAGGCGGCCACCAAGTATCAGTGCGGCCATTCCGACGTGCTCATGGGCGCTGTCTGCTACAGCGAGGGCATGGCCCCCGCCATCGAGGCCGCGTGGCGCGATCTCGGCATATGCGTGGACGGCGATTCCGCCTATCTCGTCCTGCGCGGCCTGCGCACCATGGACGTGCGCCTCTCCCGCCACATGCAAAACGCCATAGAGATCGCCCGCTGGCTGGAGGAGCGCCCGGAGGTGGAGCAGGTATTGCACCCCGCCTTGCCCTCCTCTCCCGATCACCAACTGTGGAAGCGCGATTTCACCGGCGCGCCGGGCCTGTTCTCCTTCGTGCTCGCCGGGCCGCTGGCCGAGGAGGCCGTCCACGCCTTCGTCGATTCCCTGAAGCTGTTCGGCATCGGCGCGTCGTGGGGCGGCTACGAGAGCCTCGTCCTGCGTTTCGACCCGCGCCCATACGGCCTGCGCTCCGTCGAACAATGGCCACATGACCACCGTTTCCTGCGTGTCCACGTCGGGCTGGAAGACCCTTCCGACCTCGTGGACGACCTGCAACAGGCTTTCGAACGAATGAAGGAAGCAATATGACCACCGGATCCCCCCTCTCCATCAAGGCAATGAAGGCAATCACCACCATCACCACCCTGTGCGCGCTGGCCCTCTGCGGCGCGCCCCTCGCGGCGCTGGCCGCCGACGGGGCCGACGATGCGAACCGGGGCGAGCCGCGGCTGATCTTCAAGAAGCGCACCGTCTTCCGGCTGCTTTCGCCCGATGCCTACATCCGCGTCTATTCCATAGACGACCCGCTGGTCGAGGGCGTGTCGTGCCATTTCGCCGCCCCCGAGATAGGCGGCTGGAAGGGCTGGGCCGGCTTCGCCGAGGAGCGCTCCGAGGTATCGCTGGCCTGCCGCCAGGTGGGGCCGATAAAATTCAGGGGCAAGTTCGAGCAGGGCGAGGACATGTATCGCCAGCGCCGCTCGCTGTTCTTCAAGAAGCTGCACATAGTGCGCGGCTGCGATGTCCGCCACAACGTGCTCGTCTATCTCACCTATTCCGACAAGCTCATAGAGGGCAGCCCCAAGAACTCCGTCTCCACCGTGCCCATAATGCCCTGGGGCGGCAACCCGGCCCCCCGCTGCTCCGACTTCCTGAAAAAGTAGAAAGCGGCGGCGTGCGGGCCTGGCGGCCCTACCTCCGCGCCAGCCGCACGTTGCGGTATAGCCACACGAAGAGGGCCGCCGAAAGTGCCGAGAAGACCACTATGTAGCCGATCAGCAGCGCCATGCCGGCATTGGAGGCCATGGCGTTGTTTATCAGGCTCATGGGCGCGCCCACCAGCTTCTCCATCAGCACCGGCACCACCACGCCCCCGGCCATGCCGGCCATGACATGGCCGCCGCGGGTGCCGAAGGGAGCAAGTACCCTGGCCAGCAGCCAGCCGGTCAGCGCGCCGGTGGTCAGGCGCAAGACGGCCAGGCCGGTAATGGCGAACAACAGGAAGCCGGACAGGTGATCCATGCGTGCCTCGTCCCTTGTCAGCCCTTTGCCGCCTCAGCGCCCCTTGATGGCCCGCCAGATGACTATCAGGGCCACCGCCCCGGCGGTCGCCACCAGCAGGTTGCCGATGAACCACCCGGCAAACATCAGCCGAACCCCGACAAGCCCCAGGGCGAATTTCATGAACACCGCCCCGGCTATGCCAAGGAATATGTTGGTCAGCAGGCCGTGGGTGGACTTGGTGAGCTTTTCGGCGATGAATCCGGCCAGACCGCCGATGAATATGGTCATCAGAAAACCCACACCCTGCATGCCCATCGCTGCTTCCATCATCTTGTTCAAAAGCCCCCTGTCGAGTTGGAACATGGCGTGATTTGCGGCCACCATGCTGCAAGAGCGGCGTCAATGCAAGCCCGTGGCCGTTTGCGCCGCGCGCCGCTCCGCCATATCATGGAGCAGCGGACAACAACGACAGCGGAGGAACGAAGCCCATGACCAATGCCCCAGGACGCGGCCGCATATACGACGACATAACCCAGACCATCGGCAACACGCCGCTGGTGCGCCTCAACCGCCTGCCCGCCGAACACGGCGCTCTGGCCACCATCCTGGCCAAGCTGGAATTCTTCAATCCCCTGTCCTCGGTCAAGGACCGCATCGCCGTGTCCATGATCGACGAGCTGGAGCGTGCCGGGCGCATCACGGAGCAGACCGTGCTGGTGGAGCCCACCTCCGGCAACACCGGCATCGGCCTGGCCTTCGTCTGCGCCGCGCGCGGCATACCGCTCATCCTGGTCATGCCGGAGAGCATGTCGGTGGAGAGGCGCAAGATGTTCCGCATACTGGGGGCGAAACTGGAGCTGACCCCGGCGGAAAAGGGCATGAAGGGAGCCATAGCCCGCGCCGCCGAAATCGTCGCCGGCACCGAGGGCGCGATCATGCCGCAGCAGTTCGAGAACCCCGCCAACCCGCGAATCCACCGCCGCACCACGGCTGAGGAAATCTGGAACGACACCGGCGGCGAGCTGGCCGCCGTGGTGGCCGGCGTGGGCACCGGCGGCACCATCACCGGCATCGGCCAGGTGCTCAAGGAGCGCGCCCCGGACATCCGCATGATCGCCGTGGAACCCGCCGCCTCGCCGGTGCTCTCCGGCGGCGAGCCGGGGCCCCACAAGATACAGGGGATAGGCGCCGGTTTCGTGCCGGAAATCCTCGATACCTCGATCATCGACGAGGTAATCCAGGTGGACAACGACACCGCCTTCGCCACTGCCCGCCAGATGGCCGAAAAGGAAGGCATCCCCACCGGCATATCCTCCGGCGCGGCGGTGGCGGCGGCCCTGCGGGTGGCGGCGCGGCCGGAGATGAATGGCAAGCGCATCGTCGTCATCATCCCCTCCATGGCCGAGCGCTACCTGTCCACGCCGTTGTTCGAGGGGCTGGACACCTGAACCACCCACCAACGGCGCGTGAAAGCAAAAGGCCCGCCAGCATCACGCTGACGGGCCTTCGCCGTTCTCGTAACCGGAACGGGGCCTCTTCGGATTTTCCCCGGCCGGCCCTCCAGGCGAGAGGGGGCGGATGGGAAACGGAGAACCCGCCAAGGCAAACCCCCGGCTCCATTCCGATGACGATGATGATTATATGAAGACCGCCTTCAACCTTCCCTGAACGCCACGTTCATCTGCCATTCATATTCACCGCGCCTGATGGTCTCCGCGGGAAAAAGAAGAAATACTTAATAACCCAAAAGAAAAAGCTTCGTCCGCCCCTGTCCCATGCCCTATGTAGTCAAAAGGCGAATTGCCCACCATGCGCCTGTGTCTCTATTGTCCGCTGTGCGGAAATAATCAACGAAACCCGCAGACAGGGAAGGCCGATATCGCGCGGAGACTCGAAATTCCGTGAGCCCGCCGC
>CAZXTT010000237.1:0-5955 GCA_964643775.1 uncultured Rhizobiaceae bacterium
TTCTCCATGGTCCACAGCAGCAGCTTGAGGCCGATCCACGCGCCGGCCAGCAGTCCCGCCCACATGGCCCAGCCGGCGGGTGAGCTGAAGACCAGCGGGATGAAGAAGCCGCCGGTGGTGCAGCCGCCGGCGAAGGAGGCGCCAATGCCCATCAGCGAGCCGCCGAGCGCGCCCCAGACGTATTCCAGCCGCGGCGGGCGGTTGACGCGGAACTGGCGGGCCATGAGGGCGGCGGAAAAAGCGCCCAGCACGAGGCAGATGTCCATCAGCGATATGCGGTGCATGAGCGGGCCTTGCAGCTTTTCCGGGATGCCCAGCAGCGGCCCCAGGCCGATGAGGTTGTTGAAATAGTCGCCCCACAGCTTTACGCCGCCGAACACGCCCCAGAACAGGCCGGAGCCCATCAATATGCCCATGATGATGGCCAGCAGCGCCGCGCCGAAGAAGGGCGACCAGCCCCTGACGAAGATCGCCTGGTAATCAGCGCCGAATCCGGCCAGCCAGGCAGGCTTGTTGTTGTCTCCCATCTCTCCTTGCTCCCTTGACCTGTCGCAGGCGCACACGCTCCCTCACCCGTGGCCCGATCGCCCACGCGCCCGCATTGCAAGACCATGTTGTCATCATTGCCGGGTTCTGGTGAGCCCCTAGTTGCAGCGGGCCGGGGTCGGCGAATCCTTGGCTCCGTGCCTGGCGAAGGCCAGCACGTCGGCCAGCAGCTTGTCGTCGGGAATGTTGAGCAGCTTCCTGGCCGCCTTGTTGGAATCCTTGATCTTCTCGCGGTATTCCCGGCTCACGTAATATTTCAGCGAGTCCTTGCCCTTGGCGTGCTTGTCGGCGGCGAAGTAGGCTTCCCACTCGGCGATGGTCATGGAGGAGGGATTTATGGCCTTCCCCCCTCCCTCGGCGGACTTGTGGCAGACGGTGCATACCATGCGGTAATAGATGCGGCCCACCTTCCAGTTGCCGTCGGCGGCCAGGGCGGCCGGGGTGGAGATGCCGAACAGGCACAGGGCAAGCGCGGCGACAGTGGTCTTGCTGAGATTCATGACGTTCTCCTCCTGATCTTGCGATCCCGCCGGACTTTTTGGAGCCGCTGCTCCGCTTTCCGGGTTTCGGGATCTCGAAACCAGCTCACATGAATGTCCGTTCTCCCCACTGTCACGGCAACGGATAGCCCAGATGGCAATGGTGCGCCATTGCCATATGTGTCGCACAGACATTAGAATTTTCTCATATATAAGCGTAGCTTATGAGAAATTTCTAATATTTCACATTAGGGCATGGAATGCAGCCCCTATCCCTGATCGATCACCCGGTTGGGGAATTCCATCTTCAGGCAGACGTATTCCTCTTCGGACATCTCGACCTCGTCGAAGCCGGTTATCATGCCTTTCACATGGGCGATGAAGCCGTGGCCGGTGGTCAGGATGTAGAGATGGGCGATGACGAAAGTGAGCACGGCGATGGCGGCGATGGTGTGGACATCGGCGATGACATCGAGCCATGAGGTGAGCCGCTGTCCGCCAAGCCCGAAGCTGATGACCAGGTAGGCGATGCCGCTCATCCAGATGGCGGGGAAAATCGCCACCTTCAGCAGCATGTAGGTGAGGGCCTGCAGGGGATTGTGCTTGCGCCGCCATGTCTTGACGTAGGGGTGTTCCTTGCCCTTGAAAATGTCGAAGGCATAGTATCGGGCGACCTTGAACAGGTTCTTGGTGGTTGGCAGATACTGCCGCCATTCGCCGGTGGTGAACAGCCAGAAGGTCGCGAATACCCACAGCAGGAGCAGTAATATGGCGGCGATGGTGTGGATCATGACCGCCGGGCCGAAAGCGATCAGCGAGTGGGTGCCGTGAATGGCCAGCCCGGTGAACAGCAGCGTGATGATAAGGGCCGCCTGCGTCCAGTGCCAGAAACGCTCGAAGCGGGTGTATATCTCTACCTTGCGCAGAGCCATCAGTTATTGCCTCCCTTGCGGTAGAATATGCGGATCAGGCCGTGGCCGATGACGCCCAGCAGGGTGGCCAGCACCACCAGCATACCGATGCGGTCTATCCACGGATTGGCGCCGGTGGCGGGCATGTATATGCCGGGCAGGCCCTTCAGGCGGCCTTGCGTGCTGTGGCAGGCTTCGCATTTCAGGGCGTCCCTGGCCGGGGCGACCATGTGGGTTATCGGCCACAGCATGGTGGTTTCGACGAAATCGAACTTGCCGGAGTAGGGGCGTCCGGCGGCCTTCATGCCGTCTTCTATGGCCTTGGGCCAGTTGAAGTTTTTCCAGAAAGCGGTCTTGTCGTCGGGGCCGGTGGGGGCGGTGTGGAAGGCCAGCAGGGTCTTGTATTCCTTGTCATAGGGCTGCTTGCCGTGGAACAGCTTGACCGGCCAGATGCGCGACTTGCCGTCATCTGGCGAGCCCTCGAAGGTGTTGATGGGGATGGGCTTCTTCGCCGGGTCTATCTTGTCGGTGGGCAGGGTGTAGCGCACCGTGCCGTTGAACCACATGTAGTGGGGCACGACGTTCTCGCCATATTCGAAGGTGCCCTTCTTGCCGTTGTAGACGGGGTGACCGTCCTTGCCCTTCTTCACCAGCGGCTTGCCGTCCGGCGTGGTCTTGCCGGCGGTCGACCAGTCCCACAGCATCTTGGTGGCCACGCCGCCGCGGGCGAAGGTGGGGATGTGGCAGGTCTGGCAGGCAAGCTCGTCGGTATGGCCGTTGAGCTTGATGCCGATGATGTTGGTGTTGGGGTGGGGACGCGGGCCATGGCAGGAGCGGCAGGTGGCGGGGTTGCGCTGCTCATGCTTGCCGCGGATCATTATGCCCCTTGTCTCGGCGGCGGTGGGGGCATAGCGGGAGCCGGAGACCTTGTGGTTGGCGGCCAGGTGGCAGGTGGCGCAGGTAAAGTCCAGCCCCACGGCATCCATGTGGACATCGAGCTTCTCTTCCGGCATGGCCAGCGAGCTGTCTAGGTCGCCGTGCTTCACGCCGTCGCCGCCGCCGCCATAGAAATGGCAGTTGCCGCAGGTGTCGCGGCTGGTCTTGCCGACGTTCTGGGCGACCTTTTTCAGGTTCACCTTGTCGCCGGGGTTCCCGGCCTTGCCGGGCGGCTTGTTGTATTCGCCGGTGGTGTCATGGCAGGCCAGGCAATCGACGTTCTCCTCCGATGTGAAATCGAAGTTCTTGTCCTTCCAGCCATAGCCGATGTGGCAGGCGGTGCAGAAATGCTCGTTGGAAGGGGTGCCGACGCAGAAGGCGTTGAGGATGTTCTTCTTGCCCAGCTTCTGGCCCGTCTTGGGGTTCTTGTAGTCCCACTTCCAGTGCAGCGTCTTGTGAAGCTGGCCGGCGGCCTTGTTGTGGCAGGACAGGCAGGCGCGGGTGACTTCCGGGCCGGTCTTGAAATCCTTGTCCAGCTCCTTGAGCTTGCTGTGGTCGGTGGTGGCGGCCATCGAGGTGGCGCTGGCGAAGCACAGGAAGGTCAGTGCGATGAGCCAGCGGAACAGGGCACTCCCGCGATGGCTGGCGGCAGCGGAGACTTGTTCCCCGAGAGGCAACGTCATGTCGGTGCTCCCCTTATATGCCCATATGGAAAGCCATATATGCATATAATTTAATGCATTCTGATCTGATGGTATATGATCTATGACAAATGTTGTGGCTTTTATGTGAAAAAGTCACGGTTGCGCACGGATAACTGATATATATATTAGTATATATTGTTTTGCGTATTGGTGCGGATATGGGTCATGAGCGTGGGTTATTATGAGGGTATTTGACCTTATTTTTTATGGTTGAGATTGTTATTGTCAATGAAGTTTGTTGGTGGCCGCTAATTTACTTTGCGGTTGTCAATCGTGCAGATGGCAACAACCACTGGTGAAGCGTGGTTATTGCCATCTGGTTGCATGTGACGATTGAGTTCATACTTGGGAGTGATCTTCCCGGAACCTCTCAGGATCCGCCATCCTTGGGCATTTTCCATTTTATAGAGCAACCCATTGACGGGGTCTGCTCGGCCGGGCCCTTGCCGGTTTCGGCAACCTGCTTCATGGCCTCGAACAGTTCGCGGCGCACGTCGGGGGCGGCGGGCTGCTTGCCGGAGGAATCAAGGCGGCCGCGGTATTGCAGTTCGTCGTTTGAGTTGAAGCCGAAGAAGTCGGGCGTGCACACGGCGTCGTAACGGCGGGCCACCGACTGGTCCTCGTCGTAGAGGTAGGGGAATGGGAAGTCGTTTTCGGCGGCGAAGGCCTTCATGTTTTCGAAGCTGTCCTCCGGGTATTGCTCGGCGTCGTTGGAGGATATGGCGACGAAGTTTATGCCCATGGCCTGCAATTCGCGGGCGTCGCGCACCAGCCGGTCGATGATCGCCTTGACGTAGGGGCAGTGATTGCAGATGAAAACCACCACCGTGCCCTTTTCGCCCCTGACATCGGCGAGGGTGTAACGCTTGCCGTCCACTCCCGGCAGGTCAAAGTCCGGGGCCTTCCATCCAAAGTCACAAACCGGCGCGATTGCTGCCATGTCGTTCCTCCTGTTTTTCCATCTCCTGCATGGGCCGGAAAGCGATCCGCAAGGGAGCGTTTCCGGGGAGTGACGAATATGGATCAATGCCATCGGTGTAGCAAGGGCGGGCGGGTGATTTGCCGTCACGCGGGCGGGTGAGGTCTGCCGGACAGGTTGGCATGAAGGGGAAAGGCAGTAACGGCGGGGCAGGGGATGAAAAAACCCGCCGGAGAAAGCTCCGGCGGGCGTCTTGTTTGCATTGCCTGTCGGCTCAGGACAAGTTCTTACTTGTAGTAATCGTACTTGCCCTTGCTCCAGACATAGACCACGTAACCGGGCAGGGTGACGTCGCCCTTCTCGTTGAAGGACAGCTCGCCAAGCACGGTCTTGAACTTGCCCTTGTGCAGGGCCTTGGTGACCTTGGCGGGATCGACGGAACCAGCCTGCTCGGCGGCCTGCTTCCAGGCCTGGATGGCGGCGTAGGTGTAGAGCACGTAGCCTTCCGGGTTGATGCCGGCGGCCTCGAAGCGCTTGACGACGTCGGCGGCTTCGGGGTTCTTGCGCGGATCGGGGGAGAAGGTCATCAGGGTGCCCTCGCCGGCGTCACCGGTGATCTTCCAGTATTCGTCGGTGACCAGCGCGTCGCCGGACATGAGGATGGTCTTCATGCCCTGATCGCGCATCTGGCGCACGATGAGGCCGCCCTCGGTGTGGTAGCCGCCCAGGTAGAGCAGATCGATCTTGTTCTGCTTGAGCTTGGAAACCAGCGCCGAGTAGTCCTTCTCGCCGGCGGTGTAGGCGCCATACATGACTTCCTTCTTGCCGAGAGCGTTGTAGCGCTTCCTCATCTCGTCGGCCAGGCCCTTGCCGTAGGCCGTCTTGTCATGGAAGATGGCGACGCGGGCATTGGGGAACTTCTTGGCGATGAACTCGGCCGCCGTCGAACCCTGCTGGTCGTCACGGCCGCAGACGCGGAAGACGTTGGGGCCGCCCTCGTCGGTCAGCTTGGGGTTGGTGGAGGCCGGGGAGATCATGACGATGCCCTCTTCCTCGTAGACCTTGGAAGCGGGGATCGAGGAACCGGAGCAGAAGTGACCGGCCATGAACACCACGCCGTCACCAACCATCTTGTTGGCCACGGCAACCGCCTGCTTGGGATCGCAGGCGTCATCGCCGATGATAAGCTCGATCTTCTTGCCGAGCACGCCGCCGGCGGCATTGATGTCCTTCACCGCCATGGTGGCGCCGTCTTTCATCTGCTTGCCGAAGCTGGCGTATTGGCCGGTCATCGGCCCGGCGGTGGCGATTTTGACCGAATCCGCCTGAGCAGCGGTAGCGGCGAAGCCCATGGCGAGAGCCGCCGCGGCTACGAGAAATTTCTTCATGACAGGTTTTACCTCCCCTGTTGTTTGTAATGGTCAGCCAGTACGTGGATACATGCCGCATCCACCGGAATT
>CAZXTT010000238.1:0-11485 GCA_964643775.1 uncultured Rhizobiaceae bacterium
CCCGATTCCTCCTTGCCCTTGGCCTTGTCGTTCTTCAGGTGGCCACGCAGCGAGGCCTCGCCGCGCGTCTTCAACTGGTCGGCCTTGGGCTTCAGCTCGTCGGGCAGCTCCTCCTCGATCACGTAGTCGGGGATTATGCCCTTGGCCTGGATGGAGCGCCCCTTGGGCGTGTAGTAGCGCGCCGTGGTCAGGCGGATGGCGCCGCCGCGCGGGCCCAGCGGGATTATGGTCTGCACCGAGCCCTTGCCGAACGAGCGGGTGCCGATGAGACGGGCGCGCTTGTGATCCTGAAGGGCGCCGGCGACGATCTCCGAGGCCGAGGCCGAGCCGCCGTTGATCAGCACCACCACCGGCTTGCCCTTGGTCAGGTCGCCGGGGCGGGCATTGAAGCGCTGTGATTCGGAAGCATTGCGGCCACGGGTGGAAACCACCTCGCCATGCTCCAGGAAGACGTCGGAGACGGACACCGCCTGATCGAGCAGGCCGCCGGGGTTGTTGCGCAGGTCTATGATGTAGCCCTTGAGCTTGCCGCCCAGCTTCTTCTGGATCTCCCCGATGGCCTTTATCAGCCCCGGCGTGGTCTGTTCGTTGAACGAGGTGATGCGGATATAGCCGATGTCACCGCCCTCGATGGAGTGCCTGACCGAGCGGATGCGGATGATGTCGCGCACGATCTTTATGTCGAAGGGATCCTTCACCCCCTTGCGCAGCACGGTGATGACGATGGGCGTGCCCACCTTGCCGCGCATCTTTTCCACCGCCTGGTTGAGGGTAAGGCCGCGCACCCGCTCGCCGTCGATCTTTATTATCAGGTCACCGGCCAGCACCCCGGCGCGCGCCGCAGGCGTGTCGTCGATGGGGGAGACCACCTTGACGACGCCCTTTTCCATGGTCACCTCGATGCCAAGCCCGCCGAACTCGCCGCGCGTCTGCACCTGCATGTTCTTGAAGTTCTTGGGGTTGAGGTAGCTCGAGTGCGGGTCGAGCGAGGTCAGCATGCCGTTTATCGCCGCCTCGATGAGCTTTTCCTCGTCGGGCTTTTCCACGTAATCACTGCGCACCCGGTCGAAGGCATCGCCGAACAGGTCGAGCTGCTTGTAGACCTTGATGTTGCTGTTGCCGGCCGAGGCGGCCTGCAGCGCATGGTATAGCCCGGCGCTCATGATGGCGCCGATGGCGATAAGCGAAATGTTGCGCACGAAAGCGGCCAGTTTCATTATTTGCGGGCCTCCTTGCGGGTCCTGGGCCACCATGGAGCGGCGTCCACGGGGCGTCCGTTCTTTCTAAGTTCCATATACAGGATGGGGCTAGTGTTTTCCACCCGGCTGCCGGTCACGGTTGCGGGAGCCGGTTTTGCTCCCATGGTTCCCAAGGGCTCCCCGGCGCGCACGAACTGGCCGGCGCCGACGGAAGCCTTCTTCAACCCCGCAAGCAATATATGATAGCCGCCGCCGCCATCCAATATTAAAAGATGTCCATAGGAACGGAAGGGGGCGGAGATCTTCACCTGCGCATCGGCGGGGGCGATTACGGAAGCGCCGGGGCGGGTCAATACATACATTCCCTGGCTGCGCGCCCCCAGTGGCGTTTTTTCGTTGAAGCCATGCAGCAACCGGCCCTGGACTGGCCACGGCAGGCGGCCCTTCATGCGGGCAAAGGCGACGCGCGGCCTGCGCAGGGGCGGCGGAGCGGGTTTTTTCGCCTCCGGGGGCGTCTCTTTCGCCGCGCCTTTCCCGGCCTCGGCCTGGCGGCGTTTCTCTTCCTCGCGGCGGGCTTCCTCGGCCTTCCTGCGCCTTTCCTCCTCGCGGCGCAGGGCGGCTATCAGCTCGCTCAGGGTGCGGGCCTTTTCGGCCAGTTGCGCAAGGCGGCGGTTTTCTTCCCTGAGGCGGTGCCCGGCGGCCTGCATGAGCTTGCGCTTGCGGGCCAGCAGCCCGCCGATCTGCTCCCTTGTGCGGGCAAGACGGGCCAGCGTCCTGCGCTTTTCCTCCAGCGAGCCCTTCAGCCCGGCGCGCACCTGTTTCAGGCGCCTTATGTCGCGCAGCAGCCCCTTGGCCCGCCGGTCGGCTTCCGGCACGGCGGCCGACAGCAGGATGGCCCCGCGCACCGCCGAGAGCACCTCCCTGGGGCGGGTAACGAATGGCGGCGGCGGATCGCGGCGCAGCTTTTGCAGCCCGGCCAGCAATTCGGCTATCGAGGCGCGGCTCATGGCGAAACGGGCCTTCAGCGCCGCTTCCTCGCCTTCCAGTTCGGATATGCGTTTTTCATTCTCCGCGAGAATGGATTCGGCGGCCTGCATACGGGCGGCCAGCTCCACCAGGCGCGCCGATATGGCCTCCGCCTCGCGCGCCAGGGCGGCGCGCTCCTCCTCCAGCGCCGCCTTGCGCCGCGAGGACTGGGTGATCTTCTCGCGCAGCGCCTCCAGCTCGCGGCGCTTGGCCTCTTCCACTGCCGGGGCCTGCTGGGCGGCGGCCGGGCATGCCTCCAAGGCAGTCAACAGCGCGGCAAGGGCCAGCAATAGCGGTGAATTGAGGCGTTTTTTCCACATGCGGTTCACTTCGCGCCCTGTTGGCCCCGGCGGAGCTTCGGGCCTGTGGCCATGTTCATGCCTGCCCCATCATCATGTAAGCCCATCATCATGTAAGCCCGAGGTGGGCAAGCGCGGCGCGCAGGCGGGCGCAGGCGCGCGGGCGGCTGGCGTCGATGCGAATCAGGGGCAGCGGCACGGCGAGTATCCGCGTTGTTTCGGGTTCCGGCAAGCGCTCAATGGTGCGCCAGGGAGCAAGCTGCACCACCAGCCCAAGCGCCGCGCATGGCTCGAAGGGCACTTCCATGATGCCCAGCCCGCGCACTTCCAGCCGCCCCGCCAGCTCCCGCGGCGGCGAGGCTGAAAGCTCCCGCCCCCGCCGTTCCACCAGCACCTGGTCATCGGCCACCAGTTTCGCCGTCACCAGCGGCCCACCGGCGGCATGGCCCGGAGAATCAATCATTTCCAGCGCCAGTGACGACTTGCCGGAACCGGATGGCCCCGTGATGAGCACTCCGCGGCGGCCGGCCAGCACGCAGGTGGCATGCAGCCGCTGGCGGGCGCCCTCAGCGGCCCGCGGGGCGCTTTCATGACTGCCCTGCCGGCCGGCGGTCATTTCTTGCCGCGCTCCTGGGCGGCGTTTTTCCTGCCCGCCCGCGTGGCCGGCAGGCGCACGGTGAAGCGGGCCCCGCATATATCGCCGGAGGACTTGCCGCAGGGGATGTTGGCGGCCCAGATGCGGCCATTGTGGGCCTCGACGATCTGGCGCGAAATGGACAGGCCGAGGCCGGAGTTCTCGCCGAAATGCTCGGCCGGGCGGTCGGTGTAGAAGCGCTTGAATATCTTCTCCAGATTGTCCGGCGGGATGCCCGGTCCGCTGTCCTCGACGGTGAATTCCACATGCCGCCCAAGCCGCCGCAGCTTCACCTTTATCACCCCGTCCGGGGGAGAGAAGGAGCGGGCATTGGCCAGCAGGTTGCGCACCACCTGGGCCAGGCGCGTGTCATGGCCCATGACCTTCCAGACATTGCGCCGCCTGCCGGACGAAGGCGGCTCCTCGACCAGCAGCTCCACCCTGGCCTCGCCCTTGCGCGCCGTCTGGTTGGCCAGATCGACCATGGTTTCCAGCAGATGGCGCAAATCCACAGGCCTGGCGTGCGAGCGGGCCAGCTCGGCATCGAGGCGCGACGCGTCGGAGATGTCGGAGATCAGCCGATCGAGCCTCTTGACGTCGTCGGTGACGATCTTGACCAGCCTCTGGCGCTGCTCCTCCGTCTTGGCGAAGTGCAGCGTCTCCACCGCCGAGCGCAGGGAGGTCAGGGGATTTTTCAGCTCGTGGGCCACGTCGGCGGCGAAGGCCTCGATGGCGTCGATGCGGTCATAGAGCGCGCGGGTCATGTCGCGCAGGGCCCCCGACAGGTGGCCGATCTCGTCCTTGCGGTGGCCGAAGTCGGGAATCTCCACCCTGTTATCGACGCCGCGGCGCACCTTTTCGGCGGCCGCCGCCAGCCTGCGGATGGGCTCGGCTATCTGGCTGGCCAGCGACACCGACAGCAGCAGCGCCACCAGCCCGGCGACGAGGAAGGTGAACAGCACGATGCGCCGCTCCGAGCGCAAGACCTTGTCGATCTCGCCGCCGCGGGTGGACAGCACCAGCGAGCCGAGCACCGCCTTGTAGCGCTGAATGGGCACCGCCACGGTGACGATTATCTCGCCTTTCTTGTTCACCCGCACAACCGAGACGGAAGCGCCATTCAGCGAGGCTGTGACTTCCGGGAAGTCCTTGCCGTTTTCCAGGCCGTATTCCTTCTGCAGCGGGTAGTCATGGGCAAACAGCCATTCGTTGACCTGCCGCCATGCCTTGCGCCACCAGCTCTCCTCGGGCTTGGTCAGGCTTGGCAGATCCAGCCTGAGTATGCCGCCGGAGCCGTAGACGTGGCGGGAATCGACGCTGAGAATGCCGTCGCGGTCATATATGCGGGCGATGGTCTCGGTGTCCTTGACCAGCCGCCGCAGCACCGGCCCGGCCTGTTCGGGGCGGATAAGGAAATCCAGTTGGCCGAAGCTGTCCAGCGTCTGCGGCTCCTCGCCGGTCTGCTCGATGAGCTTGTCGGGGTCGATGACGATCTCGCCGGTGTCTATGCTGGCGGCGGAAGCGACGGCGGCGGCCATGATGCGCGCCTGGGTCATCAATGACTGGACGCGCGCGTCGATGAGGCTTTCGCGCGACTGGTTGAAATAGAGAATGCCGCCCACCAGGATGACCAGCCCGGCCAGGTTGATGAGGATGATGCGGGTGACCAGCGAAGCGGGCTTCAGGCGCGTCAGCCAGTGAAACGGCCCGCGCACCTGTTGTTCGGCGGGTGGCGCGTCCGTTTCCCGCCGCCGTTCGCCGCCGGCAGGCGCGTCAGCGGCGCTGCCGCGCGCACTGGCGGCAGCCCCTGTCTCCCGCGGCGCGGGAACGGGGGCCGGTTCTTTTCCTTCCGGCGGGATCTTTGCTCCCATGTCCATGAGCGAATATTACCACAAGGCGCCAATGGAGTCCCAACTGGCCCGCACCCTATTCCTCGCGGAAGCGGTAGCCCACGCCGTAGAGCGTCTCGATGGCGTTGAATTCCGCATCTACGGCCTTGAACTTCTTGCGCAGGCGCTTGATGTGGGAATCGATGGTGCGGTCATCGACATAGACCTGGTCGTCATAGGCGGCATCCATGAGCGCGTCGCGCGATTTCACTATCCCCGGCCGCTGGGCCAGCGCCTGCAGGATGAGGAACTCGGTGACGGTGAGGGTGACCGGCTTGCCGTCCCAGGTGCATGAATGGCGGTCAGCATCCATGACCAGCTTGCCGCGCTCTATGACGCGCGTCTTGTCCGTCTCCTCGCTGTCGCTTGCGGAGTTGCGGGCGCGGCGCAGCACGGCGCGCACCCGCTCCACCAGCAGGCGCTGGGAGAAGGGTTTGCGGATATAATCGTCGGCCCCCATCTTGAGGCCGAACAGCTCGTCTATCTCGTCGTCCTTGGAGGTCAGGAAGATGACCGGCAGATCGGATTTCTGGCGCAGGCGGCGCAACAGCTCCATGCCGTCCATGCGCGGCATCTTGATGTCGAATATGGCGATGTCGGGCGGGTTGTCCTCCAGCCCCTTGAGGGCGGATACTCCATCGGTATAGGTATTGATGCGGTAGCCTTCCGCCTCCAGCGCCATGGACACGGAGGTGAGGATGTTGCGGTCGTCGTCAACCAGCGCGATGGTCGGCATTTTCCTGCTCATCGGTTGTTGCATTCTCCCGGCGCTATAGACCCCGAAGCGGAACAAATTGTGGCACGCACGACAAATGGCGGCAAGCGCGCCCAATTTCAATGGCCGGGGCGGGATTCAGCCCATTTCCCTCAACAGGGCCCGCAGGCCCTCGCGATAGGTAGGATAGCTTGGCCGCCAGCCCAGGCGGCGCTTGGCACGGGCGTTGGAGACGCGCTTGGATTCGCCGTAGAAGGAGCGCGCCATGGGGGAAAGCTCCGCCTCCTCGAAGGGGACGAGCGGCGGCGGGTCGATGCCCAGCAGCCGGTGGGCGAACAGCGCCACCTCGTGCGGCGGGGCCGGTTCGTCGTCGGTGATGTTGTATATGGCCCCCGGCTCGGGGTGGGCCATGGAGGCGGCCAGCGCCGCGGCCAGGTCATCGACGTGAATGCGCGAGAACACCTGCCCCTCGCGCACCACCAGCGCCTTGCGCTTCCCCTCGCGCGCCTTGATGAGCGGATTGCGCCCCGGGCCGTATATGCCCGGCAGGCGGAATACATGCACGGGACGCCCGGCCTCCTCGTGCAGGGCCAGCCATTCGCGCTCCGCCGCCAGCCGCCACTTGCCGCGCCTCGATACCGGCCTGGGCGGCGTCTCCTCGTCCACCCAGCCGCCGCCGTGATCGCCATAGACGCCGACGGTGGAAAGATAGCCCATCCATTGCGCGTCGAGCTTTCCCAGCGCCTCGCCGCAGGCGCGCAGCGCCGGGTCGCCCCGCTCGTCCGGCGGAATGGAAGAGAGGACATGCGTCACCCCCTCCCATGCCTCCCCCGGCAGCGGCGCGGAGCCGTCGAACAGCCAGCCGCGCCAGCCTCGCGCCCTTATCTCCCCGAGAGCCCGCGCCTCGCGCGCCGTGCCCGATACGCGCCAGCCCCGCGCCGCCAGCCGCCGCGCGAGGCAGCCCGCCACGTAGCCCAGCCCGAGAAACAGAACATGTTTCATGGCCTCGTCATCCCTCGCTCCCGGCCAGCCATTCGCCGCGCACCATTTCGTCCTCCTCCGCCGCCAGCCGCCGCTCGCGCAGGGCGCTGAATTCATCCCCTCCCAGCAGCCGCGACAGCGCCCACACCGCCATGGCCCGGACCAGCGCGCTGGCGTCATCGAGCCGCGCGCGGGCCGCCTCCGCCAGCCGCTCGTCGCCGCTGTTGCCGATGGCTATCAGCACGTTGGCGACGAAGCGCTCGTGCCCGGCGCGGCGCACCGGCGTGCCCGCGAACATGGCGCGAAAGGCCGCATCGTCGAGGGCCGCCAGTTGGCCCAGCGGCGGGTCGATGAGTTCCGCCCTGGGGCGCAGGCGCTCCTCTCCCGCCGGAGAGGCGAACTTGTTCCACGGGCACGTGGCCAGGCAATCGTCACAGCCGAATATGCGGTTGCCCATCAGCGGGCGCAAGTGGCGCTCTATCGGCCCGGCATGCTCTATGGTCAGGTAGGATATGCAGCGCCGCGCGTCGATGCGTCCGGGGCCGAGGAAGGCGCCGGTGGGGCAGATGTCGAGGCACTCGCGGCAGGAGCCGCAGCGGTCGCCCTCGGCCACGTCCGGCTCCAGCCGGGCGCTGGTGAGTATCACGCCGAGGAACAGCCAGCTTCCGTATTGGCGCGACACCACGCAGGTATGCTTGCCGCGCCACCCCACTCCGGCGCGCGCCGCCAGCGGCTTTTCCATCAGCGGCGCGGTATCGACGAACACCTTGACATCCTCGCCGGTGCGCGAGGCCAGCCATTGCGCCACCTGCTTCAGCCGTCCCTTGAGCACCTGGTGATAATCCCGCCCCAGGGCATACAGCGACACCACCCCGCGGTCGCGCTTCCCTGGCCGCCGCAACGGGTCGAGGCCCTGCGGCGGGCCGTAGTTCATGGCGCAGACGATGGCCGAGCGCGCCCCGGCCCACATGTTGCGCGGCGACTTGCGGCGCTCCAGCGTGGTTTCCATCCACTCCATGGCCCCGTGCAGGCCAAGGCGCACGAATTCCTCCAGGTGCGCGGCGTCATGCGCGGGCAGCTCCGCCGCCGCGATGCCCACCGCGTCGAACCCCTGGGCGCGGGCCCGTTCCCTGATCCGTTCTTCCAGTGACTTGCGCGCCATGCGGCAAGCAGCCACGCCGGGGGGCTAAAAGTCAAGCTGCGAATAGACCGGCGGCGGGCTTATGCCGCGCACCCGGTCGGTCATCAGGGGGCGGAAGGAGGGGCGCGACTTGATGCGCTGATACCACAGCTTGGCGCTCTCGTGCCTGCTCCAGTCGATGGCGTCGAGGTATTCCAGCACCGATACGTGGGCCGCCGCCGCCAGGTCGGCCAGGGTCAGCCGCCCGCCGGCCAGCAGCCCGCGCTCCTCCACCAGCCGCTCGATATAATCCAGATGCGCCGGAATGCGCCCCAGCGCCGCGCGCACGCGCTCCATGTCCGGCGGGCCGCCGCCCATTTCGTTGGGCAGAAGGCGGCGGATGGCCTTCTCGGTCAGCACCGGGGTGGTTATCTCGAAATTGAAGCGCCCGTCGAACCAGGCGACGAGGCGGCGCGCCTCGGCGCGCTCGGCCGGGGTGTCGCCCAGCAGTCCGCCACCTTCGGCCCCGCGCGTTTCCTCCAGGTATTCGGAAACCGCCAGAATGCCGCAGACGACCGTCCCGTCGCTGTCGATCAGCACCGGCACCTCACCGGCCGGATTGAGGGCGAGGAAAGCCGGGCGGTGTTCCCACGGGCGCTCCTCCTCCATCTTCGCCACCACGGCATATTCGCCCAGCGCCATGCGCACCCGGCGGCAAAATGGATCGAGCGGGAAATGATGCAATACAGGCATGGGCCCCTTGTGCTTCATTATCACCAGCGAATCAAAGCATCCGGCCCATTATTCCACATCAAAAGAATCCGCATGGCGAAATTACCCCATGGCGGAGAGGCCCGTATACCCGCCGTTTACCCTGCCCGCAAATGGCAGGCCAGCGTGAATTGGCCGTTAAGCCTCCCATGCCATGTTGAGCTTCATGAGCAAGGAAAGGGAAATACTGCTGGTGGTGGCCTGCGCCATGGTGGATGCCGATGGGCGCATCCTGCTGGCTCAGCGCCCGGCGGGCAAGACGATGGCCGGCCTGTGGGAATTTCCCGGCGGCAAGGTGAGCGCGGGCGAGACGCCGGAACAGGCGCTGATCCGCGAGCTGAAAGAGGAGCTGGGCGTGGAGGTGTCCGCCGCGTGCCTGGCGCCGCTGACCTTCGCCAGCCATGCTCATGATGACTTTCACCTGCTGATGCCGCTCTACGTCTGCCGCAAGTGGCAAGGCATAATCACCCCGCGCGAGGGGCAGCGCATCAAGTGGGTGAAGAAACAGCAACTGCGGTGCTATCCGATGCCCCCGGCGGACGAGCCGCTGGTGGCTCACCTGCTGGATGCGCTGCCATGACATGACGCACCGCAACGGCGGCCGACAAGAACAACAATGGCCGGGCGGGCAAAAACGAAACAGGGAAAGCGTGAAATGAAGATGCCAGAGATGGAAATGGAGGCCCGGGCGGCCATCCCTGAACAGGCCGGCGAAATGCCATCGCGGTCGCTGGTCGTCATAACCCTGATAATGATAACCGCAATAGTAATGCTGGCCGCCAACCTGCGCGACGCGGCAAGCATGCTGGGCTGGTGGTAGCCCCCCGCGGCGCGAGACGTTTTTTCTCCCCGCCAACGCTTGAACGCGCGGACGCTTTCCGCTATTGCCATGCCAGCCTGAGCAGGCAACAAACACCTGCCCGGCAACCGAGGCGACCGAGTGGTCGAAGGCGCACAAAGTCTTTTGCTGGCGTGCGCTTGGTCTTCGACCAACTTGTGACGCCGGAGAGTTTTGGAGAGGTGGCCGAGTGGTCGAAGGCGCACGCCTGGAACGCGTGTAGGCGGGTAACCGTCTCGAGGGTTCGAATCCCTCCCTCTCCGCCATTGTCTTTTTTTCGGAATTTCCCATCTTTTCATCCGCCCCGCAAAACCGATTGCCGCTGCGCTGCTCTTCCTCCTGCGGATGCTTTTGGCCAAAAACAGCGCCCCCCAACAATTCTATGATATTGCAGGATTACGGCCCGCCACCATTTTGGGCGGCAATGGAAACTTGGCATGACGGTAATCAGCAAGCCTGATGACAAAGAGGCAATCTGCCTTTATCCTGTAACCATATGGCCAACATGCCTTGGACAGATGAAGAAAACGACCTGATCGTCGCGGATTATTTCGCGATGCTGGCGGATGATATTGCCGGACGCCCCTATAATAAAGCAGAACATCGTCGTGCGCTGCTGCCACTTCTAAATAACCGTTCGAAAGGATCAATAGAATTCAAGCATCAGAACATCAGCGCTGTTCTGAAGGGCCTTGGCGAAGATTGGATCCCCGGTTACAAGCCGGCTTTCAATTTCCAGAATTCCCTGATTGATGCCGTCGCTCGCTGGCTGGCGCATAACCCTGAATGGGTGAGTCGATTGCCTGACGGGCATGACGCTACCGGGTTGCATGAACCGCCGCTGCTCTGGGTGGGCGCACCGCCTACGCTGTCCAACCGTCCGCCGCCGCAGGAGCTGGAACAAATGCTTCATATAGCCGCCCGATTTGATGTGGCTGGCCGGGATGAACGCAACCGCGCACTTGGCCGAGCCGGGGAAGAACGAGTACTGGCGCATGAGCGGGCATCACTCAGAGCCATCGGCCGTGAGGACCTAGCGCGCAAGGTGCGCTGGGTTTCGGAAGAAGATGGCGATGGTGCAGGATATGACATCGCCAGCTTCACACCTGACGGCCGGGCGCGCCTGATCGAGGTAAAAACAACAAACGGATGGGCGCGCACGCCGTTCCACATCACGCGAAATGAGCTGGCGGTTGCCGAGGAGCGGCGCTCGGAATGGTGTCTGTTTCGCCTTTATGGCTTTTCCCGTGAGCCAAGAGCCTTCGAACTATATCCACCTTTGGAAGCTCATGTCTCACTAATGCCCACAACGTTTCAGGCAAGTTTTAACTAGTCCTATAACGTGCGCACGAAGAACACGAGAGACGGTCTGTATTATGGTGGCGCGTGTAGGCGGGTAACCGTCTCGAGGGTTCGAATCCCTCCCTCTCCGCCACTTGCATTCACAAAAGCCCTCTCTCCCCCTGGAGCACCTTTATCAATATGGTTTTCGGGGTGCTTTGACGTGAGGGAGCGTCATTGGCGCCCAGATTGAGGCCCTCGGGCGCCTTCGTGGGCTGTTCTTCCGTCTTTCAGGCCATTGCCGGGCCGGTTTTTGGGTGGCTTCCGCCCCAACCCACACGCCGCCCGGCTTTATTCACCGCCTTTAGAGCATTTTTACAGGTATTTCTTCCACAGCGCCGCTTCGCCCAGCGTCTCGACGAAAGCCGCGTGTTTTTCGCGCTCCTCGTCGCTTAGCAGCGGCGGCAGGGGCTTTTCGCGCTGGCCGTAACGCTGCTGGCCGGAGGGCGCGGCCGCGTCGTTGGCCGCCGCCCGCCCGGCGGGGGAAGTCTCGTGAAGCAGGGTCAGGCCGATCTGGCGGCCCCCCGTCAACTCCAGGTATACCTCGGCCAGTATCTCGGCATCGAGCAGCGCCCCGTGCAGGGTGCGGTGGGCATTGTCTATGCCGAAGCGCTTGCACAGGCCATCGAGCGTGTTGTTGGCCATGGGGAAGCGCCGCCGCGCCATTTGCAG
>CAZXTT010000239.1:0-4974 GCA_964643775.1 uncultured Rhizobiaceae bacterium
GACGACCATCGCCGGCCTGGTCATACACGAGGCGCGCATGATCCCGGAAGTGGGCCAGACCTTCACCTTCCACGGCTTCCGCTTCGAGGTGCTGGAAAAGGAGCGCAACCGGCTGGTCAAACTGCGCATGACGCCGCTCGACGATGCTTCCGGAAAGCCGGGGCGGGCCGCCTGAGCATTCCTATGCGGCCATGGCCCGGCATGGTTCCCCGCATGCCCCGGCCGGGCATCATTGCCGGTCATTAATTGGCTGTAAGCAATTCCGCTCTACCTTGGGGCTGACGTCAGGGAACACGCGGAAAGCCAAGCATGAGTCTGTCTGTATCGATTTCCATCAACCGCCAGGATGCATGCCACGCGCTGGTGAACTGGTGGCGCTCCATGATGCGCGACATCACGGTGCTGCTCAAGGCATACCAACTGCCCCTGGCGATGGTCGCCCTTTACCTGGCCGCGGCCTTTTCCCTGTCCCTTTTCGGGCTGCATTCGCCGCCGGTCCGCCTGCTCTTCGGGGTGGCCTATGCCTTCATCGCCATTTTCATCATGATAATTCCCATATCCTGGTTTTCGGCGGGCACGGCCCTGCGGTTGGCCAATATCATGCTGGTCGTGTGCATGATGGTTTCCATCAAGATCGCGGCCCTGGGCTTCAAGGCCAACATCCCCCTGCTCAATCCGTGGGCCTGGGATCTCGACCTCGCCGCGTTCGACCGCATGCTTCATGCGGGCATGGATCCATGGCGTCTGCTGATGCCGCCGGTTGGCCAGGAGATAACGCTCAAGATCCTCGATATGGCCTACAGCCTGTGGTTCCCGCTGCTGCTCATAAGCTGGTTCCTCGTCGGCATGGTTCGCCATCATGACAACCTGAAAACACAATACGTGCTGGCCTTTCTTCTCGCCTGGGTCATCGGCGGCAACCTGCTCGCCACCATGTTCTCCTCCGTGGGGCCGGTGTTTGTCGGCAATTTGCATCCTGATGCCGGCAATTACAGCGAGCTGCTGCGGCGGCTGGCGCATGCCGACGCACTGTATGGCCTGACGGCCACGGAGCTTCATTCCATTCTCTGGAGGCAATACGAGGCCGGGATGAACATTTTCGGCGGCATTTCCGCCTTTCCCTCCATGCACAATGCCCTGGCCGTCCTGATGGCGCTGGTCGCCTGGCGCATCCATCGCCTCCTGGGCATTGCCATGACCATTTTCGCCGCGATGATATACATTGGCTCCATCCTGCTTGCCTGGCATTACGCGGCCGATGGCATGGCCGGTATAGTCATTGCGCTGGCAAGCTGGCATATGGCCGGATGGATCACGCGCAGGCTTGACAGGAAACCGCAAGCACGCCGCTACCGCGCCCTGCTGCGCGCCGTGGCGAACCGCTGAACCGGCGGCTCTGGAACTGGCAATATGCATTTATTGAGATCAGCCCCCAGGGTCTGGTCTCAATAAATGCATGGACGCCACGTCAAATAGCCAAAATATCAAGGGCTTTTTGTCCGCAGGCAATAGTAGCCCCATGTCTGTGGCCCTAATGCTTGCGGCCGAAATCCGGCTCGCCTGTATCCTGCCCGGCCTCGATTATCCCGCGGCGAATTTCGCGCGAGCGGGAGAACAGCTCGAAAAGCTTGTCGCCCTCGCCCCAGCGGATGGCCCTTTGCAGGGCCGAGAGGTCTTCCGAGAAACGCCCCAGCAGCTCCAGCACCGCCTCGCGGTTGTTGAGGAACACGTCGCGCCACATTGTCGGGTCGGAGGCGGCAAGGCGGGTGAAATCGCGAAAACCGCCGGCGGAATACTTGATGACCTCCGACTCCGTGACGTCCTCCAGGTCGGCGGCGGTGGCCACTATGTTGTAGGCGATCAAGTGCGGCAGGTGCGAGGTTATGCCCAGCACCAGGTCATGATGGGCCGGATCCATTACATCGACGTTGGAACCCGCCGCGCGCCAGAAATCCCCGAGCCTGCGCAGCGCCTCATCGTCTGTGCCGGGCAGCGGGGTGAGAATGCACCAGCGATTCTCGAACAGCGAGGCGAAGCCGGAATCGGGGCCGGAATGCTCGGTTCCGGCGATCGGGTGGCCGGGAATGAAATGCACCCCTTGCGGGATGTGCGGGGCGACGTCGCGGATGACCGCCTGCTTCACCGAGCCCACGTCGGTGACGATCGCCCCCGGCTCGAGCGCCGGGGCGATGGCCTCGGCCACCTTGCCCATGGCCCCCACCGGCACGTTGAGGAACACCAGGTCGGCCCCGCGCACCGCCCGCGCCGGGTCTTGCGACAGCTCGTCGGCCAGCCCCAGCTCGGCGGCGCGTTCTATGGTGGCCTTGCTGCGCGCCGCCCCGGAAATGGTTTTCACCAGCCCCTCGCGGCGCATGACATGCGACAGCGACGAGCCTATCAGGCCCAGCCCGATGAGCGCCGCCTTTTCGAACATCGGCGCGTCTTGTCTTGCCGGTTTTCCGCTCATCGCCCCATGAACTCCGCCAGCGCCGCTATCAGCTTGCGGTTGGCCTCCTCGCTGCCCACCGACACCCGCAGCGCGTTGGGAAAGCCATAGCTGCCCATGGCCCGCAGGATCAGCCCGCGCCCTCTCAGGAACTCATCCGCCTCGGGGGCGCGCCTGCCGTCCTCGTCGGGGAAATGCACCAAGAGGAAATTGCCGATGGAGGGGGTGACCTCGAGCCCCAGCGCCGTCAGCCTGTCGCTCAGCCACGGCAGCCACTTGTCGTTGTGGGCCACGGCCCGCTCCAGGTGCTCCACGTCCCTGACCGCCGCCACCCCGGCGGCCAGCGCCGCCGCGTTGACGTTGAACGGCCCGCGGATGCGGTTGAGCACATCGACCACCGCCTGCGGCCCATAGAGCCACCCCAGCCGCAGCCCGGCCAGCCCGTATGCCTTGGAGAAGGTGCGGGTCATGACCACGTTGTCGCTGTCGGACACCAGCTCCACCCCCGCCTCGTAGTCGTTGCGCCGCGCGTATTCGGCATAGGCGGCGTCGAGCACCAGCAGGCAATCCCCCGGCAGCCCGGCCTGCAGGCGCCTGACCTCATCGAAGGGCAGGTAGGTGCCGGTGGGGTTGTTGGGATTGGCGATGAAGACCATTTTCGTCCTGCCGCTCACCCGCTCCAGTATGGCGTCCACGTCGGTGGTCAGGTTCTTCTCCGGGGCTGCCACGGGGGTCGCGCCATTGGCCTTGATGGCTATCGGGTAGACCAGGAAGCCATGCTCGGAATAGATGGCCTCGTCACCCGGGCCGAGGTAGGCATGGGCCAGCAGCTCCAGCAGTTCGTCGGAGCCATTGCCGCAGACTATGCGCTCGGCGTTCAGCCCGTGACGGTCCGCCAGCGCCTCGCGCAGCTCGCGCGCCGAGCCGTCGGGATACAGCTCCAGCCTGTCGGCCAGTTCCATGAAGGCGGCGCGCGCCCTGGGGCTGGCTCCGAGCGGCGATTCGTTGGACGAGAGCTTGTAAACCGGCCCGCCGCCTCCGGCCCTGGAGCGGCCGGGGACGTAGGCGGAGATGTCCATTATGCCGGGGCGTGGCGCGGGGCCGGTCATTGTCCTGTTCCCTCGTGACTTGGGCAAGGCAGCCTGAGGCTTGCGCCTTCGATAGCCCGCCGGGCGCATATCGCGCAAGAGCATTCGCCCGCGGAGGGCTATTCGGCGCTGGCATCCATGCATTCATTGAGACCAGACCCTAGCATGGCCGGGTTGGCGGCGGCAGCCGGTTTCAGGGGCGCGAAAGTCCCGTTGCGCACCCTTTCGCCACTAACCGCCCGCACCTGCTTTATGGCCTCGATTATCAGCACCCCGGAAAAGCCCGGCCACAGCGACATGCCCACCCTCTCCCAGGCGGGAGCCGAGCGCATGATCACGTGCCTGCTCACCGGCGGCGCGAACAGGGCCGGTTGAAAGGCCGACGGCAGGAAATGATGCTCGGCCAGCAGCGCCTCGAGCTGGCGGCGCGAGAAGGGGCGGCCATGGCCGAACGGCGTGGTGTCCATGCGCGCCCACACCCCGCGCCGGTTGGGCACGCAGATCACCGCCCGCCCCTGCGGCGCCAGCACCCGCCACAGCTCGCCCAGCATGGCGGGCAGGTGATTGGTCAGCTCCAGCCCGTGAATGACCAGCGCCATGTCGATGCTTCCATCGGCCAGCGGCAGCGCCGTCTCGTCCACCAGCGCGCAGGCGGCCGAACCATTGCGCGGCCAGTGAATGACCCCCTGGTGGGCCGGCATGAAGGCGAAGGTGTCGCGGCTGCGCGCCCGGTAACGGTCGAGCCAGGGAGTGGCGAATCCCATGCCGAGGACGCGCCCATCGGGCGGCGGCTCCGGCAAGGCGCGCAACCGCGCCGCGATGAGCCGCCGCGCGGTGGCTCCCAGCCGGGTGGCATAAAAGCGGTGCAGCTCCGTCACGTCCATCAGCGCTCGCCCGTTCAGACAAATATGTGTTCAGGATACTGAAAAACACCTGCCCCATGCTATATTGAATACATGGGAAACCGCGCGAAAAGCGCTTCAGCAGAGGGCACATTACCATGAGCGGGCTGGAAATCAGACAGATTCGTTGCCGCACGGACAATTACGCGGTTCTCGTCCATGATGTGGCCAGCGGCGAGACGATGGTCGTCGATACTCCCGACGCGGCGGCCATCAGCGAGGCGCTGGAGGCGGAAGGGTGGAAGCTCACCCACATCCTCAACACCCACCATCACGCCGATCACACCGAGGGCAACATGGAGCTGAAGGAGCGCTACGGGGCGCGCCTGCTGGCCGCCGCCGCCGACAGGGAGCGCATCCCCGGCATCGACAAGCCGCTCAGGGACGGCGACAAGGTGGAATTCGCCGATCACAGGATAGACGTCATATCGGTGCCCGGTCATACCCTGGGCTCGCTGGCCTTCTATTTCATGGACGAGAAGATCGTCTTCACCGGGGATACGCTGTTTTCGCTCGGCTGCGGGCGCATGTTCGAGGG
>CAZXTT010000240.1:0-6055 GCA_964643775.1 uncultured Rhizobiaceae bacterium
AACGCGGTTGCTGCGGTGGCTGGGCCATGGGGGCAGGCTGCGGCGCGTTCATTCGCGGCGCGTTGACCTGCGGCGTATTCACTTGTGGCGCGTTGACCTGCGGCGCGACGTGGGCGAAGACATTGGCCAGTTGCCGGCGCAACTGTTCGGTGGACAACGGCGGAGATTTCGCCGCGCCATCATCCGCCGGCCCGCCCCCGGCAGGCCCCCGCATGTCCCCATTGCCGCTCAACTAAAGCTCCCCCGCTCCCGTGATCATGAAATGCTGCAGGGAGAATAGAAGGCGGCTATGAAAAATAACTTAAAATCCAACCGGCAGTTGCAGGCTACTTGTCCACATCGGCGGCCACGCGCACGCGGATCATCTTGTCGGGGTTGGCGGGGGGTTCGCCGCGGGCGATCTTGTCCACGCAGTCCATGCCCTTAACCACCTTGCCCCAGACGGTATACTGGCCATTGAGGAAGTGGCCGGGGCGGAACATGATGAAGAACTGCGAGTTGGCGGAATTGGGGTTGCGGGCGCGGGCCATGCCGACGACGCCGCGGTCAAAGGGGACGGAGGAGAATTCCGCCGGCAGGTCGGGATATTTAGAGCCGCCCATGCCGGTGCCAGTGGGGTCGCCGGTCTGGGCCATGAAGCCCTCTATGACGCGGTGGAAGATGACGCCGTCGTAGAACTTCTCGCGCGCCAGCTTCTTGATGCGCGCCACGTGTTTCGGGGCCACCTCGGGGAGCATCTTGATGACCACCCGGCAGTTGTTCTTGAGGTCTATGTAGAGGGTGTTCTCGGGGTCGAGCTTGTCCTGGCCGGCCATGGCGGGCGCGGCGTGGACGGCGATGGCGGCCAGCGCGGCAATGGCCAGCCCCCTGATGGCATGGATGATGTTCATTGCTTGTCCTTTCCAGGGTCTTCGTGGTTGTTCCTGCCTTGCCGCCGGGCCAGCGCGGCCCTGACGGCCTCGGCCGCCTCGGCGGGGACGAATCGCGTTATGTCGCCGCCCATGGAGGCCACCTGCCTGATGAGCGAGGATGATATCATGCGCGAGGACGGGGCGGCGGCGAGGAATATGGTTTCCATGTCATCGTCCAGCGAGGCGTTCATCTGTGCCATGCGCACCTCGTGGTCGAAGTCGGAGCCGTCGCGCAGGCCGCGCACTATGACCGTGGCCCCGGCGCGGCGGGCGGCATCGACGGTGAGGCACGAATAGCGGGCCAGCGATATGTCGCACCCGGTGCGCTCGCGCAGGGGCCTCAGGGCCTCTTCCATGACCCGCAGGCGCTCCTCGACATCGAGCAGGCCGGTCTTGTCATGATTGTGGCCGAGCGCCACCACCAGCTTGTCGAACATGCGGGCGGCGCGGCCTATGATGTCGAGATGGCCATAGGTTATGGGGTCGAAGGAGCCGGGGTAGAAACCTGTGCGCGCCATTATTGCAACCCTTCCTCTGGTCGTTTCCGCGGGCGGGCGGACAAGAAGCAATTACACCATATCGCGGAGACGCCCAAGTTTCAGCGCCTCCCAAGGGCCAGCCACAGGCCGCCGCCGATGAGCAAGCCGCCGGAAAGCCGCCGCAGGAGACGCGAGCGGCGGCGGGACATGGCGGCCCCGGCGCGCCCCGCCGCGAGGACGTATAGCATGTCGGTGGTGGCGGCGATGAGCATGAACACGGCCCCCAGCAGCAGGATGCGCAAGCCGGCGTCGGCGGCCTGCGGGGGCACGAACTGGGGCAGGAAGGCGCCGAGGAACAGCAGCACCTTGGGATTGCTGACCAGCACGAGGAAGCCATGCAGGAAGCCGGCGCGCGGCGTCGGGGCGCTGGCCGCCTCGCCTTCCCCGCCGCGGCCTTCCCCGGCGGAGAGCAACATGCGCGCCCCCAGCCACGCGAGGTAGGCCGCGCCGGCCAGGCGAACCCAGTCGAAGAAGGGCGCGGCGGCAGTCAGCAGCGCCTGGAAGCCCACCGCCAGTATCACGGTGAGGAGGGCGAAGCCGGCTTGGGTGCCGGCGACATTGGCCACGCCGGCCGGCCGCCCGTGGCGCAAGGTGGTGGCGATGATGAGCGACAGGCTGGGCCCGGGCACCACGGCGACGAGGAAACAGGCCGCCGCGTAGGCCAGCCATTCGGGGCCGCTCATGCCCCCTCCTCCGGCGGGCCGGCGTCGGCGGCGGAAGAGGCCTCACTACCCCCGTCACCGCCGCTTTCTCCGCCGCCACCGCTTTCGCCTTCATGACCATCATGGCCCTCATGGCCCTCATGGCCCTCGTCGTCCTCGTCGACATCGGATATGCGCTCGGCGGAGACGACGCGCTCGCCCTCGGCGGTCTTGAAGACTATGACGCCCTGGGTGGCGCGGCCAGCGACGCGGATGTCCTTCACCGGGGTGCGGATGAGCTTGCCGGCGTCGGTGACCAGCATGATCTGGTCGCTGTCCTCGACGGGGAAGGAGGCCACCAGCCTGCCGTTGCGCTCGTTGACTATCATGGCGACGATGCCCTTTCCGCCGCGCGCCGTGATGCGGTATTCGAGCGACGAGGAGCGCTTGCCATAGCCCTGCTCGGAGAGGGTCAGGATGAGCTGCTCGGCCTGTTCGATCTCGCGCAGGCGCTCGGCGGGCAATGCCTCCTCGCCGCCGCGCTTCCATTTCAGGTAGGCGTCGCGCTCCTCCGGGGTTATCTCGAAATGGCGCACCACCGACATGGAGATGACCTCGTCGCCAGCGGCCAGCGATATGCCGCGCACGCCCACCGAATTGCGCCCGGCGAAGACGCGCACCTGGGGCACGGGGAAGCGGATGGCCTGTCCCCGCGCCGTGGTGAGCAGTATGTCGTCGTCCTCCGAGCAGGTTTCCACCGCCAGTATGGCGTCGCCCTCGTTCAGCTTCATGGCGATCTTGCCATTGCGCATTATGCCGGTGAAATCCGACAGGCGATTGCGGCGCACGTAGCCGGAGCGGGTGGCGAACATGACGTCGAGCTGGCCCCAGCTCTCCTCGTCCTCGGGCAATGGCAGGATGGAGGTTATGGTTTCGCCCTGCTCCAGCGGCAAGAGGTTGATGAGCGCCTTGCCGCGGGCGTTGGGGGCGGCCTGCGGCAGCTTCCATACCTTCAGTTGATAGGCCATGCCGCGCGAGGAGAAGAAGACTATGGGCGTGTGGGTATTGGCGACAAAGAGCCTGGAGACGAAGTCCTCCTCGCGCATGCTCATGCCGGAGCGCCCCTTGCCGCCGCGCCTTTGCGCCCGGTAGACGGACAGCGGCACGCGCTTGATGTAACCGCCGTGGGTGACGGTGACCACCATGTCCTCGCGGGCTATCAGGTCCTCGTCATCGACGTCGGCGGCGTAATCGACGATCTCGGTGCGGCGTTCGTCGGCGAACTGCTCGCGCACCTCGTCGAGCTCGGAGACTATTATCTCCATGACCCGCCGGCGCGAGCGCAGGATGTCGAGATAGTCGGCGATCTCGGCGGCCAGCTTCTCCAGTTGGCCGGCGATCTCGTCGCGGCCAAGGGCGGTGAGGCGGTGCAGGCGCAGCTCGAGGATGGCGCGCGCCTGAACGTCGGTGAGGCGGCAGGTGCCATCGTCGTTGATGACGACGCGCGGATCATCGATTAGGCGGATGTAGGGCAGCATGTCCTGAACCGGCCACTGGCGGGCGAGCAGCGCCTCGCGGGCCGCCGCGGGATTGGCCGCACCGCGGATGAGGCGGATCACCTCGTCGATATTGGCCACCGCTATGGCCAGCCCGACCAGCACGTGGGCGCGGTCGCGGGCGCGCGCCAGGTCATGGCGGGTGCGGCGGGTGACCACCTGCTCGCGGAAGGAGACGAAGGCCTCGAGCAGCTGCTTGAGGTTCAACAGCTCCGGCTTGCCGCCGTTCAGGGCCACGTTGTTTATGCCGAAGGAGGTCTGCAGGGGCGAGAACTTGTATAGCTGGTTGAGCACCACGTCGGCGTTGGCGTCGCGCTTCAGCTCGATGACCACGCGCATGCCGTGGCGGTCGGATTCGTCGCGGATGCCGGAGATGCCCTCGATGCGCTTGTCCTTGACCAGCTCGGCTATCTTCTCGACCATGGCCGCCTTGTTCACCTGGTAGGGGATCTCGGTGATGACGATGGCCATGCGGTCCTTGCGGATTTCCTCGACCTCGGCGCGGCCGCGCATGACCACCGAGCCGCGCCCGGTGTGGAAGGCGTCGCGGATGCCCTTGCGGCCAAGGATTATGCCGCCGGTGGGGAAATCGGGCCCCGGCAGGTGTTCGATGAGTTCGTCGATGGTGATGGCGGGGTTTTCGATCAGCGCCCTGGTGGCGTCTATGACCTCGCCGAGGTTGTGGGGGGCCATGTTGGTGGCCATGCCGACGGCGATGCCGCCGGCGCCGTTGACCAGCAGGTTGGGGAAGCGGGCGGGCAGCACCACCGGCTCGCTCTCGGAGCCGTCGTAGTTGGGCTGGAAGTCCACGGTGTCCTTGCCGATGTCCTCCAGCAGGTACTGGGCGGGCTTGCCGAGGCGCACCTCGGTGTAGCGCATGGCCGCCGGCGGGTCGCCGTCTATGGAGCCGAAGTTGCCCTGCCCGTCGAGCAGCGGCAGGCGCAGGGAGAAGTCCTGGGCCATGCGCACCAGCGCGTCGTAGATGGCGGCGTCGCCGTGGGGGTGGTATTTACCCATGACATCGCCGACCACGCGCGCCGACTTGCGGTAGGGCTTGTTCCACAGGTAGCCGTTTTCATGCATGGAGTAGAGGATGCGCCGGTGAACGGGCTTTAGCCCGTCGCGCACGTCGGGAAGGGCGCGCGAGACGATCACGCTCATGGCGTAATCGAGGTAGGAGCGGCGCATTTCCTCCTCTATGGCCACGGGCAGGATGTTGTCCTCCCCCGGGCCGGAAGGTGGTGTCTGGGTGTGTTCGCTCAATGGATTGCAACCTGTCTGGCTTGCGGCCTGAAAGCCCCCGGGCCGGCCATGGAAATTTCAAGTGACGGGAATCACTCCCCAAGCGTCCGTGAGACTAGCAAACAGCCACCCCGGCGGCAAATGCGCGAGGGGCGAAATGGTGGAAAAAATCGGGTTTTTGCCGATATTTGCCTGCCACGCCAATCCGTGGCACTAAAACCACCTCGACGAGCGGCGCGATGATTTGCGAATCGCGGGGCGCGCCGTGCTTTCCGGGCCGTGGGGTGACGAGACATGAAAGACGACGACAAGGACAGGCCGCTGTCGTGCGGGGACATGGCGGAGATGGGCCGGGCGTGCATCGAATCGCCGGTCTACCGGCTGGCCTTCGAGGACGTGGACTACCTGCACGCCCCCTTCCTGCGCGGCACGCGGCTGCTGCTGGAATACAACAAGCCGGAGCGCATATTGCGCGAGGCGGGGATCAAGGCGACGGTGGTGGTGTTCGGCTCGGCGCGCACCCTGCCTGGGGAAGAGGCGCGGCGGCGGCTGGAGGAGGCGCTGGCGCGGCTGGACGCCGACCCGGACGACGAGGAGGCGCAACGGGCGGCGCGCGTGGCGCGGCGGGACGAAATGATGTCCCGCTGGTACGAGGAGGCGCGGCGCTTCGCGGCCATAGTGTCGCGCCACGTGGAGGAGGCGGGGCGCAGCGACTTCATGGTGGTGACCGGCGGCGGGCCGGGGATCATGGAGGCGGCCAACCGCGGCGCGCACGAAAGCGGCGCGCGCTCCATAGGGCTGAACATAACGCTGGAGCACGAGCAGTTCCCTAATCCCTACATCTCGCCGGAGTTCTGCTTCCAGTTCCATTACTTCGCCATCCGCAAGATGCATTTCATGATGCGCGCCAAGGCCATGGTGGCCTTCCCCGGCGGCTTCGGCACCATGGACGAGCTGTTCGAGGTGCTGACGCTGGTGCAGACGGGCAAGACGAAACCCATACCCATCGTGCTGGTGGGCAGGGAGTTCTGGAGCAACTTCATAAACTTCGACTGGCTGGTGGAGATGGGCACCATATCGCCACAGGACCTGGAGCTGTTCTCCGTGGTCGATTCGGCGGACGAGGCGGTGGAGGCCATCCACGACTTCTACGGCGGCAACCCGGT
>CAZXTT010000241.1:0-6498 GCA_964643775.1 uncultured Rhizobiaceae bacterium
GCGAACCGCGCATTCAGCGTATGCGCCCGCACCAGCGGCTCATCGAACCGCACCGCCGGCGGCTCCCAGGTGAGCAGGTCGAGCGTCCACTTGTCGCGCGGATCCCGCACCATCAGGCCAGCCCTCCGCGCTCACCGTTAACCCTTACCTCACCACGCCCGCGCCATAATTTGGGTATGACAAGCTTGCCGGAGGCCGCCATGTCTGAACGAAAAGTCCATGAAATCATCATTGCCGCACCCATGGAAATCCGCGTGGATACTGCACGTAACGCGCTCTATCTCGACAGCTATGTCCCGATGGGAGAGAGGACAGATATTCTTCGTATTGTGCTTGCGTCTGAATTGGTCGCAGACTTATGCCGCAGCTGCACCGAGGTGAAAAAAGTTCTGGCCATGCCAGACGAGCCGCCCAGCGGATCACGCAAGCTGCAATAATTTCCCGCGTCCGCACCATCAGGCCGCCTCCCTGCGCGCTGTCAGGGCCGCGTCCCGCGCCGTCAAAGTCCGCTGCTGGCTTTTGACTTTGCGCACCCGGCTTTTCCGGTTATGCTGCCGGCCAAGGGTAGAGGCTCGGTAGCGGTCGGGGAAAAGCTCTTCAACGGGCACGCCCAGAAACTGCGCCAGCGCTTTCTCGGCTTTCGGCCAGCGACGGCCAGAAAGCATGCAGGACATGCCCGTTGGATATATGCCTGCACGACGGGAAAGATTGGCCAGAGTTTCACCACGCCGATGCACTTCGGCAATGATGGCGTGCCTGTCCCACCTCTTCCGGGTCATAGACCTCTCCGTTGCGTCTGTTGCTGTGTTCGCAAATCAGTGATGTCTGAACATTGGACACATATGTCCAAAAAGTCAAGACACTTGTGTCCTTTGCATGTTTGCGTTTTGTGTCGGGGGGATTGTGGCGAGAGAAAATAAAAATAAAACAGGACCTTATATAAAGGTGCAAAAGGCAAAAAAACATGCAAACGAGTTTGCAGGTAGCGCTGAAGAACCTGCAAAATGGATATCTCAGTTAATTGAGAAACACGGGCTGGACACATTAGTCCAAATCACCAACAAATCTGGAAAGCAATTGAAGCGCTATGCTGAGGGGGCCTCAGAGCCACCATTGAGCGTTGCACTGGCGCTGGCAGCCTTAGAAGGGCGCTCTTTGCGTGAAATTTTTGAGCCCGACACTTCCACCGAGTTCACACTTGTGCCTCGCCTGCAGGTGCGGGCGGCGGCGGGCGCTGGAGCGGTCAATTATGAGATCGAGGAAATCCCCGATGCCATGCTGGCCTTCCGCCGCGACTGGTTGCGCCAGCGCGGCGTTGATCCAAGGTATGCCGCGATTATAACGGCTTACGGCGACAGCATGGAGCCAACTATCCGCCACGGTGATGCCCTCCTGGTCAACACCGCCATCCGCGACGTGCGCGGCGAGGGCATCTACGTGGTGCGGGTGGAAGACATGCTCCTGGTCAAGCGCATCGGCATCGGGCTGGATCACATCACCCTCATCAGCGACAATCCGGCCATCAATGACGAGGTCATCACCAGGGATCGCCTCTCAAATCTCCATATAGTAGGCCGCGTCGTCTGGTTTGGCCGCGAAATTTGATGTAAGATCGCACCTGCGCATCATTTTTTGCGCAAAGTCTGCCACCATTCCGCACGCTCGGCACAAATAATGCGCAAAGTAACCCATCCCCCAATCAATCAACTAACCCATTGAACAACCGCGACTTTCCCCATCAACCCACACAGCCCCACTTTGTGCAATATGCACCACCCCCTCACACATGCGCCGTCCGGGCCGCTTCCGGGGAGCCGCCAGATGAGCGCTCGGCTTGACATGGAATATCTCGGGCAATGGGTGGGACGCCGTGACAGCGCCGGTGACGTCATTACCCCGCGCCTGGTGCGGGAATATGAAGCCACCTTTTCGCCTCATCATTTTTCTTCCGGAGAGGGCGCGCCGCTGGGCATTCACTGGTGTCTGTCGCCTGTTGCCGTGCCGCTGGAGGAGACCGGGCCGGATGGCCATCCGGCGCGTGGCGGTTTCATGCCGCCGGTGCCGCTGCAACGGCGCATGTGGGCCGGGGGCGAGGTCACGTTCCTGTCTCCATTGAAGGAAAACGACGCGGTGACGCGCCATTCGCGCATCTCCGGCGTGGTATTCAAGGAAGGCCGCGCCGGACCTATGGTTTTCGTCACCGTGATGCACCAATACGAAACCGGCCGCGGCACGGCCATCCGCGAGCGGCAAGATGTCGTCTATCTCGATCCGCCGCCTGGCAGGCCACCGGCCGCCCCGGCCAACGCCGCCGGCAACGATGGCGAACATGCGCCCGGCCAGCATGTAGCGGAAGTGGACATGTCGCCGGTGCTGCTGTTCCGCTATTCGGCCATTACCTTCAACTGCCACCGCATTCACTATGACCAGGACTATACCCGCCAGGTGGAGGGCTATCCCGATCTGGTGGTGCATGGCCCATTGCAGGCCTCCCTGCTGCTGCAATTCGGGGCGCGGCTCATGGCTGCCCGGGGAGGCGAGGTCAGGCGTTTCAGCTATCGCGCCCGCCGCCCGCTGTTCGTCAACGAGCCGCTGCGGCTCCATGCCGATGAAACGGAGGCGGGGCTGGCGCTGTGGACTTGCGGCGCGTCCCCGGCCCCGGCCATGACGGCGCAAATGGTGATGGGCCGGTAACCGGGCCCAGTCCGATGGGTGACGCCGGTTGCCATTGCCTGCCCAACATGCTTATTGGGCCACCAGTCCATGGATCACGTCACAGCGAGGAGAAACAAGTTGAGCGATCAGGCTAATTCCGGCGAGGAAATCGTCGTTTTCGAAATAGACACCACCGACGAGGCCACCTCCGGCACGGTGAAAATCCGCCTGCGGCCCGATCTCGCGCCGGGGCACGTGGCGCGCATCAAGGAGCTGGTCGGCGAGGGCTTCTATGACGGCACGCCCTTTCACCGCGTCATAGAGGGCTTCATGGCCCAGGGCGGCGACCCCACCGGCACCGGCATGGGCGGCTCCGACAAGCCCGACCTCCCGGCCGAGTTCAGCAACGCCCCCCACAAGCGCGGGGTGGCCTCCATGGCGCGCGCCATGGATCCCAATTCGGCCAATTCGCAGTTCTTCATCTGCTTCGATGACTGCTCCTTCCTCGACGGGCAATACACCGTCTGGGGCGAGGTCATCGAGGGCATGGAGGTCATCGACGCCCTGCCGCGCGGCGAGCCGGTGGCCAACCCGGGCAGGATAGTCAGGGCCTACCTGGCCTGAGCGCCGTCCACGCACCGGAAAGCGGCCTGCCGCCTGCGCGAGAATGGCTGAGGATGGGCCATGCGTGTCGATGAGTTCGATTTCCACCTGCCGGAGGAGCTGATCGCCCTGCGCCCGGCCTCGCCGCGCGACGCCTCGCGCCTGCTTGTGGTGCGCCCCGGCGGCGAGCCGGAGCTGGAGGATCGCGTGTTCCGCCAGTTGCCGGAGCTGCTGGCCCCCGGCGATGTGCTGGTGTTCAACGACACGCGCGTCATCCCGGCCCAGTTGCATGGCCGCCGCTTCCGCCGGGGCGAGTCTTCCGCGCCGAAAATATCGGCCACCTTGCATATGCGCGCCGCCGACGACGCATGGCTGGCCTTCGCCAGGCCGGGGCGCAAGCTGCGGGTGGGCGACGGCATGATGTTCGGCATGCCCGGCGGCGGCTGCGGGGCCGACGAGCTGTGGGCCGAGGTCGTGGAAAAGCGCGAGGGCGGCGAAATCCTGCTGCGCTTCAACAAGGCGGGGCCGCTGCTCGACGCGGCCATCGCCCAGGTGGGGGAGATGCCGCTGCCGCCCTACATAGCCGCCCGCCGCCGCCCCGACATGCGCGACCGCAAGGACTACCAGACCATATACGCCGAGCGCGACGGCGCGGTGGCCGCGCCCACGGCGGGGCTGCATTTCACCGAGGACCTGATGGCGGCGCTGAAGGAACGCGGCGTCGGCATGGAATACGTCACCCTGCACGTGGGCGCGGGCACCTTCCTGCCGGTCAAGGCCGAGGACACCGGGGAACACCGCATGCACTCCGAACATGGCGAGATCTCCGCCGCGACAGCCGGGCGGCTGAACGCGGCGCGCGCCGCCGGCGGGCGCCTGATCGCCGTGGGCACCACCTCGCTGCGCATCCTCGAGAGCGCCGCCGACGACAAGGGGCTGATCCACCCATTCGCGGCGGACACCGACATTTTCATCACCCCCGGCTATCGCTTCCGCGCCATCGACGCCCTGGTAACCAACTTTCACCTGCCGCGCTCCACCCTGTTCATGCTGGTGTCGGCCCTGTGCGGGCTCGCGGTGATGAAGCGCGCCTATGGTCATGCGATAGACAACGGCTACCGGTTCTATTCCTACGGCGATTCCTCGCTGCTCTTTCCGGCCCCGGAGGCGCTGGCGCGATGAGCGGAGATTTCACCTTCACCCTGCTGAAGAGCGACGGCGCGGCGCGGCTGGGGCGCATCACCACGCCGCGCGGAACCATCCGCACCCCGGCCTTCATGCCGGTGGGCACGCAGGGAACCGTGAAGGGGCTCTATCCCGAACAGGTGCGCCAGGCCGGGGCCGACATAATCCTCGGCAATACCTATCACCTGATGCTGCGCCCCGGCGCCGAGCGGGTGGCGCGGCTCGGCGGCCTGCACGGGCTGATCGGCTGGGACGGGCCGATACTCACCGACTCCGGCGGTTTCCAGGTGATGTCGCTGGGGGCGCTGCGCAAGGTGACGGAGGAGGGGGTGGAATTCCGCTCCCACATAGACGGTTCCCGTCATTTCATGAGCCCGGAGCGCTCCATGGAGATACAGCGCCTGCTGGGCTCCGACATTCACATGCAGCTCGACGAGTGCGTCGCCTATCCGCATTCATTCGATGAGGCGGCGCGCGCCATGGAGCTGTCGCTGCGCTGGGCGGAACGCTCGCGCGAGGCCTTCGGCGAACAGCCCGGGCGCGCCTGCTTCGGCATAGTGCAAGGCGGCATCGAGCGCTCCCTGCGCGAGCGCTCGGCAAGGGGCCTGACGGACATCGGCTTTCACGGCTACGCCATAGGCGGGCTGGCGGTCGGCGAGGGGCAGGAGGAGATGCTGCGGGTGCTGGAATTCACCACCCCGCTTTTGCCCGCCGGCAAGCCGCGCTACCTGATGGGGGTGGGCACGCCGGAGGACATCCTCGAGGCGGTGGCGCGCGGGGTGGACATGTTCGACTGCGTGATGCCCACCCGCTCCGGCCGTCATGGTCAGGCCTTTACCCCGTGGGGCAGGATAAACCTCAAGAACGCCCGCTTCGCCGAGGACACCCGCCCCCTGATCCCCGGCCATGAACACCCGGCGCTCGGCGGCTGGAGCCGCGCCTACCTGCATCACCTGGTGAAGGCCCGCGAGCTGCTCGGCCAGATGCTCCTGAGCTGGGCCAACATAGCCTATTACCAGCAACTGATGTCCGACATCCGCGCCGCCATAAGGGAGCAGCGCTTCGAGGACTTCCGCCGGATCACGAAGGAACGCTGGTCGCAAGGCCTGCCGGAATAGGCGGTCATACTATCCGGCAGCCATATTGCATTTGCATGGCAATGGTTCCGCCATCCATCACCACGCGGGCTCACGCGGCGCGCATGGTGGCGGCCGCGCCGGGCTGGCCGCGATAGGCCAGGGCCTCGGCCAGGTGGGCGCGGCCCACCTGTTCGGCCCCCTCCATGTCGGCGAGGGTGCGGGCCACCCGCATGATGCGGTGATAGCCGCGCGCCGAAAGGTTCAGTGTTTCCGCCGCCTCGCGCAGCAGCTTCATGCCGTCGGCGTCGGGGCGCGCCACTTCCTCCAGCACGCGCGCCGGGGCCTGGGCGTTGGTAAGCACGTGTTCCAGCCCCATTTGCCCGTAGCGCCGCCGCTGTATGTCGCGCGCCGCCGCCACCCGCGCCGCCACCTCGGCGGAGCCTTCCGCCGGCGCCGGCAGGGCCAGGTCGAGGGCCGAGACGCGCGGCAGGGTTATGCGCAGGTCGAAGCGGTCGAGCAGCGGTCCGGAGATGCGCGCCTGGTAATCGGCGGCGCAATTGGGCCCGCGGCGGCAGGCATGGCCGGGTTCGCCGGCGTGGCCGCACTTGCACGGGTTCATCGCCGCTATGAGCTGGAAGCGGGCAGGCCAGGTGACGTGATAATTGACCCGCGCCACGGTTATCTCGCCATTCTCCAGCGGCTGGCGCAGCGTCTCGAGGGTGCGCGGGGAAAATTCCGGCAGCTCGTCGAGGAACAGCACCCCGTTGTGGGCCAGCGACATCTCGCCGGGGCGGGCCCGCATGCCGCCGCCGGCCAGCGCCGCGGTCGAGGCGGTGTGATGGGGGGCGCGGAAGGGGCGGTGCGAGGCAATGACACCGTCGGCCAGTTCGCCGGCGATGGAGGCGACCATCGAGGTTTCCAGCATCTCCCGCGCCTCCATGGGCGGCAGGATGGAGGGCAGGCGCTCGGCCAGCAT
>CAZXTT010000242.1:0-11982 GCA_964643775.1 uncultured Rhizobiaceae bacterium
ACCCCTTCGGGCGTCAAATACCCTGCATCTCAAGGGCTTTTTGTCCACCGGCATAGGGCCACTATTGCCGGTGGACAAAAAGCCCTTGATATTTTGGCTATTTGACGCTGGCATCCATGCATTTATTGAGACCAGACCCTAATGCACATTGTGGCCCGATTCCTGCATTTTGATCGCCAACGGGCCATGCAGGGGGCGTTTTGCGCCTTCCGGCGGCTCAATCCGGCACAAGGCCACGCACGCGGGAGCGCAAGACATAAACGAAGATAACGGCATAAGGGCAATGGCGCGCGCCGAGCTGGACAAGGCGCGCAGGCTGGAAGCGGAGCGCCACGAGGCCGATCTCGCGGTGCGTGACACGGCGCGCCTGCGCCTGTTCACCTTGCGCCAGGAGCTTGCCCCTTACGTCGGGGCCATGCCGGAAGCGGATGATTTCATCCACCTGTCGCTGGTCATGGACAGCCGCCCGCGCCTGTGGATAGACCTTACATCATTCGTCGAAATAGCCCCCGACGGACGCTCATGGCGGCTGGTGCAGGATACCGCCGAGGAGCGTGAGATAATATTCGAAACCGCCAAGCTGGACGACATGACGGCCTTCCTGCGCAAGTTCATCGCCCTCAGGATCGTGCGCCGCCACAAGGCCCTGAACGGCGAAAAGAGCGCCGCCGCCGGGGCCGTGAAGGATGACAGGGGCGATGACATCGCGCTGCTCGTCATGGTGTGGCTGGCCGGCATGCTGTCCGGGGTGTTTGCCCTGCTGGCCATGCTGATGTGGAGCGGGCGGCTGTAGAGGGATTGTTAGCCATCAGGCCGTTACAATTTGAAACACAGTTTGATTTCTGCCCGCCCCATTGAAAATGGTATTCATCTGCCGGGTCAGTCAGCTTTCGATTCATCGTAACCAGCACAAGGGAACAAGCATGGCTTCCATGGCTGCGGAGGGCAATTCCGCGAACACGCCGCGACTTGAACTGCTGCCCCGCCACGTGAGCGGGCAGGAGAGGCGGTTTGGCGGCTTCTCCACCCTCGCCGAGGGGCTGGACTTCGCGGCCAGGGGCGGCACCGGGTTCAATTTCCATTCCCCGCGCGGGCGGCTGGAGGGCGTGCTCCCTTACCGGCAACTGCGTGAACAGGCCATCGAAACCGCCGGACGGCTGGCCGCCGCCGGTGTGAAGCCGGGGGACAGGCTGGCCATCGTCGCCGAGACGGGGCCGGACTTCATGACAGCCTTCTTCGCCTGCCAGTACGCGGGCATAATTCCCTGCCCGATGCCATACCCCATGCAGATCGGCGGCCGCGATGCCTATGTGGCGCGCATCGCCGCCATGATGAGCGCCGCGCGCGCGCGCGCCGCCCTTGCTCCGGATGACCTGCTCGGCCACGTGAGCGAGGCCGCCGCCCTCGCCGGAGCGCCCATCGTGCTCACCCACGCCCAATTGCGCGAGCTGCCCTCCCGCGCCGGGGCGATAAATCCCTTTGGCCCGTCCGACGTGGCCTATATCCAATATTCCTCCGGCTCCACCTCCGATCCCAAGGGGGTGCTGATCTCGCAAAGGGCCATCTGCGCCAATACCACCGGCATCCTGCGCCACGGCCTCGGCATAGGCGAGGAAGACCGCGCCTTCTCGTGGCTGCCGCTCTATCACGACATGGGGCTGGTCGGCTTCTGCCTCTCCCCGATGATGGGCCAATGCACCGTCGATTACCTGGCCCCCCCCTCCTTCGCCCGCCGCGCCGCCTTGTGGCTCACCCTCATGTCGGACAACCGCTGCACCGTCTCCTACGCTCCCAGCTTCGGCTACGACCTGGCCGCCCGGCGCATCAACGGCAAGGCCGCCGAGCTCGACCTCTCCGCCTGGCGGGTGGCCGGCATCGGCGGCGACATGGTGCGCCCGGAAGTGCTGGAATTCTTCGCCGAGGCATTGGCCCCGGCCGGGTTTGACCCGAAGGCCTTCCTGCCCAGCTATGGCATGGCCGAGATGTCGCTGGCCATCTCCTTCGCCGATCTCGACAAGCCCATCCGCACCGATCTCGTGGATCGCGCCCGCCTCAAGCTGGAGCATCGCGCCGTGCCCGCCGGTTCTCCCGACAATGCCCGCGTTTTCGTCTCCTGCGGCAAGGTTCTGCCGGGCCACGAGATCAAGGTGGTGAACAAGGACGGCGAGCCCGTCGGCGAGCGCCAGACCGGCCACATACTGGTGAAGGGCCCGTCCATGATGGAGGGCTACTATGACAACCCGCGGGCCACCGCGGAGGTCATGCGCGACGATGGCTTCATGGATACCGGCGACATGGGCTACATGGTGGACGGCGAGATAGTCATAACCGGGCGCGCCAAGGATCTCATCCTCTATCACGGCCGCAACATCTGGCCGCAGGACCTCGAATGGGCCGCCGAGCAGGTGGAGCATGTGCGCGATGGCGGCGTCGCCGCCTTCGCCATGGAGGACGAGGACGGCAACGACAAGATAGTGGTGCTGGTCGAATGCCGCGTATCCGGGGGCGAAAAACGCGCCGCCCTGCGCAAGGAGGTGGCCGCCGCCGTGCATCGCGCCGCCGGCGTGGAATGCGAGATAGTCCTCGTGCCCAGGGGCAGCCTGCCCTTTACCTCCTCCGGCAAGCTGGCGCGGGGCAGGGCGCGGGCGCAATACCTGGCTGGCGAGATAACTCCGCTGTGCGACGATCCGGACCGGCCCGAATGCGAAGAGCTGCGCGCCGCGGTCAACGCCTGAGGCTATCGTAAACCACCATGACCCATGGCGATTCAAAACCCGTTCTCGCCCTGACGGGGGCGACGGGTTTCGTCGGCTCTCATGTATTGCGCGCCGCCTTGCGACGTGGCTGGAAGGTGCGCGCCCTGGTGCGCGACCCCGCGCGGCTGACCACGGCCCATCCGGAACTGGCCGTCATCACCGGCGACCTCGACGACCGGGACGCCCTCCGGCATCTGCTGGAAGGGGCCGACGCCGCCATTCACCTGGCCGGGCTGGTGGCCGCCGCGCGGCGCGGCGATTTCACCCGCGTCAACGTCAACGGCGCGGCCAACGTGGCGCGGGCGGCGGCGCGCGCCGGGACCGCGAGGCTGGTGCATGTCTCCTCGCTGGCCGCCCGCCACGCCGGGCTCTCCCCCTATGCCGCATCCAAGCGCGCCTCCGAGGAGGCGGTGAGAGATGGCGCGGCCAGCCGCGTGAGCCTCGTCACCATCCGCCCGCCCGCCGTCTACGGCCCCGGCGACAGGGCCACCCTGGGCCTCTTCGACCAGCTCACCCGCCGCCGCGCCCTGCTGCCGGGGCGGCGCGAATCGCGCTTTTCGCTCATCCACGCCGCCGACCTCGCCGAGGCCCTGCTGGAACTGGCCGAAACCGGCGCCGCCGCCGGCGAGGTGCTGGAGATCGACGACGGCAAGCCCGGTGGCTACAGTTGGCGGGAGCTGGCCGCCATCGCCTCGCGCGAGCTGGGCAGGCCGCTGTCGCTGCTCATGCTGCCGCGCCCGCTGGTCAAGGCGGCGGGGCTGGCCGCCGACGCCGCCTCCGCCCTCACCGGGCGCGCCTTCATGCTCTCCTCGGCCAAGGCCAACGAGCTTTATCACCCCGACTGGGTGGCCCGCCCGCCGCTGGTCGGCGAAAAGACAGGCTGGACAGCGCGCCTCGATTTTGCTCAAGGTTTCCGCGACACACTGCAATGGTATTGCCAGCACGGCTGGCTGCCGCGCACCCGCCTGCCGGAGAACGACAGATGAGCATCACCCGCGACGAAATACTGCAAAGGCTCATGGAGCTGCTCGAGCCCTTCAACAAGGAGGGCAAGACGCTGACCCCGGACATGGAGATCTCCGCCGAGCTGAACCTCGATTCGGCCATGGTCATGGACTTTATCATGGAGGTCGAGGACGGCTTCGACATCGACATCCCGCTCAACGTCCTCTCCGAAACCCGCACCATGAACGACCTGGCGCGCGTCGTCGAGGAGCGCGTTCAATGATCGACCTGCTGGAGAAACACCGCCCCATCATGGAGCGCCACGACATGGCGCTGTCCTTCGGGGCCGACGCCGTGGGGCTGGTCAACGACCGCATCCTCTCGCCCACCCGCGCCATCATAGGTGGCCGCGAGGTGATCCTCGCCGGCACCAACAACTACATGGGCATAACCTTCGAGGAGGATTGCATCGAGGCCGGCTGCCGCGCCCTGCGCGAATACGGCACCGGCACCACCGGCTCGCGCATCGCCAACGGCACCTACGCCATGCACCGGCAACTGGAACGGGAGCTGGCCGATTTCCTCGGGCGCCGGCACTGCATCGTCTTCTCCACCGGCTACCAGGCCAACCTGGGCATGATCGCGGGGCTCGCCGGGCCGCGCGACACGGTGTTCCTCGACGCCGATTCCCACGCCTCCATCTATGACGGCTGCGCCCTCTCCGGCGCCCGCCTGTCGCGCTTCCGCCACAACGACCCGGAGAGCCTCGCCAGGCGCCTGTCCCGCCACGACCCGGAGGAAGGCGGGCGGCTGGTGGTGCTGGAGGGCATATACTCCATGTTCGGCGACCGCGCGCCGCTCGATGAATTCATCGACGTAAAGCGCCAATACGGCTTCCAGCTGCTGCTCGACGAGGCCCACTCCTTCGGCGTGCTGGGCGAACACGGGCGCGGGCTGGCTGACGAGGCCGGGCTGGAGGACGAGGTGGATTTCGTCGTCGGCACCTTCTCCAAGTCGCTGGGGGCCATAGGCGGCTTCGGGGCCGGTGACCATCCGCTGTTCGAGGCCCTGCGCTGGGCCGCCAAGCCCTACATGTTCACCGCCTCCGCCTCGCCCGCTTCCATCGCCACTTCCATCTGCGCCGTGCAAAAGCTGGCCGCCGAGCCGTGGCGGCGCGAGAGGCTGATGGAGAATTCCCGCCTGCTCCACGAGGGCTTCCGCGGGCTTGGCCTCGACCTGGCTTGCAACGAGGTATCGCCGGTGATCGCCGTCAAGTGCGCCGACGAGATATCGACACTGGCCATGTGGAACGCCCTGCTGGAGGCGGGCGTCTATGTCAACATAGCCCTGCCGCCGGGCACCCCGCAGGGCGCTCACCTGCTGCGCTGCTCGGTGTCCGCCGCCCACACGCGGGATGACATAAAGCGCATAATCGAGCTGTTCGGCCAGGTGGTGGCGCAAGGCGCGCCGGGAGCAAATGCCTGAGCGCCGCCCATCGCTGCCCGCTCCCCGCCGCACCCTGAAGCGGCGTCTCTTTCAATTGTGGTTCCGCCTGTCGCGCCCCGCCACCCTGGGCGTGCGGGCGCTGGTGCGCGACGAACAGGGGCGCATCCTGCTGGTGCGCCATACCTACCTGCCCGGCTGGGCCTTCCCCGGCGGCGGGGTGGAGCGCCGCCAGACGGCCCTTCAGGCCCTGCGCCACGAACTGCTCGACGAGGCGGGCATAAGGCTGACCAGCGAACATCCGCGGTTGTTCGCCATCTACGCCAACCACGCCATATTTCCCAACGATCACGTGCTGCTGTATGTCGTCGAGGCGGGCGATTACCGCCGGGAGCCGTGGCAGCCGGGAATGGAGATAGCCGAGGCGCGCTTCTTCCCGCCCGACGAGCTGCCGCCGGACATCACGCCCGGCACCTTGCGGCGCATAGGCGAAGTGCTGGAGGACATCCCCCCGGCCGCCGAATGGTAGGGGCTACATATTCCCGGCGGCTTGCGCGACCTCATCATCGGCCTCGCGGCTCTGCCGCGCAGCGCTCTTGCCGCGCATCTCGTCGAGCAGGCTGCACAGCTTCTCCAGCTCCTTGTCCAGCTCGCTCATGATGGCCAGGCCGGCGGAAGCGCCCCGCCGCGGCTCGTCACTTTTCCCGTCCTCGCGGAGAGCGTTAGCGGCGGCCATTTGCCCCGCGGCATCCTCCCCGGCTTTCTCCCCGGCGGGCTTGTTCCCGGCGGGCATGCCGCCCGTGGGGTCTTCCGCCGCCGTTTCGCCGTGCTGACGCGGCCGCTGCCCGTCTTTCGGCGCTTCAACGTCCAGCACTTCAACGTCCGCCGCTTCGACGTCCGGCACTTCAACGTCCGCCGCTTCGACGTCCGGCGCGGCCATGGTGGTTCCGGCCCCATCCCGTTCGTCTCCGCCGTTGCCGGCAGCCTCCGGCAAGGGGTCGCCCTTGTCGGAGCGCCGTTTCATCGCTCCGGGAGACGGCTGCAGCGTCTCTTCGGCCCTTGCCGCCGCTTCCGCCATTTCGCCCAGCTCGTCGAAGGTCTTGCTGGACTCCAGTTGCGGTGACGGCCACGGGTCGTCGATGCGCGCCACGCCATAGAGGTGGCCCTGGAAATAATGCACTCCCCACTGGCGCAGCAACTGGGCGTCTTCTTCCCTCTGCACCCATTCGGCTATCACCTCCAGGTCGAGGTTGTGCGCCAGGTCGACCAGCGAGCGCACGAAATACTGGTTGTCCTCGTTTTCGCTCAGGCGGTCGCAGAAGGAACCGTCGAGCTTGACTATGTCGACATCCAGCTCCTTGAGATTGCGGAAGGAGGTGTATCCGGCCCCGAAATCATCTATGGCCACCTTGCAGCCCAGGTCGCGCAGGCGGGCTATGAAGCGGCTGGTTTCCGCCAGTTCGTTGAGCACCACCGTCTCGGTGATCTCCACCACCAGCCGGTTGGTGACGGCGGCGTTGTCCTCTTCCTCGAGCAATCCTATTATGCGGTCGAACCAGCTTGGGTCGGCGGCCGTCACCCCCGACAGGTTCATGGTGAGCCGCGCCTGCTCGTGCTGGCGCAGGGTGGCCAGCGCCAGCTCCATGACATTGCGGTCGATCAGGCGGATGAGACCCAGTTTCTCGGCCAGCGGTATGAGGTGGGCGGCGGCTATTATGTCGCCGTCGCGGTCGCGCATGCGCAGCAGTGATTCATACATCACCGGCTCGCCGGTCGTGGCATCGACTATCGGCTGAAAGGCAAGGGTGAACTTGTTGTGCTTCAGCGAGTCGACGATCTCGGCCGCGCAACGGGCATTGAGGGTGCGCTGGGAGATGCGGTTGGGGGCCGGTTCATATACCACCGCCGCGCTCGTCGGCTTGCCCGCCGCCTCCGCCAGCGCTTCCTCGGCGCAGGCTATGGCCGCGTTGTGCTCATGGGCATGCCTGGGCAGGACGACCGCCCCCAGCGAGGTCAGGGCCCACACCGGCCCGCTGGATGTCTCTATGACCCGCTCGTTGGCCACCGCCAGGAAGCGCTCGGCGGCGACCTTCACATCCTCTTCGGTGCATTCGTTGAGGATGATGGCGAATTTGGATTCCGAATAGCGGGCCACGGAATCACCGCTCCTGGCGACGCTCTTGAGGCGCTTGCCGACCTTCATGATCACTTCTTCGACCATGTCGTAGCCATAGGCGTCGGCGATCACCGACATGTTGTCCACCGAAACTATGAGAAAGGCGCACGAAGAGGCATTCATCTCGGCGCTGACGATGGCCTGCTCCAGCGCCTCGCCCATGCTGGCGCGGTTCATCAGCCCGGTCAGGGGGTCGAAATTGCCGAGGTAATGCAGCTTCTTTTCATTCTCGTAGCGCTCGTCGATACGCCGCACTATGCCGAAAACCTCGCGCGGCCGCCCCTCGGCGTCGGCATACCAGCGGCCTGTGTCTTCCAGCCAGGCGCTTTTCGGCTTGTCGGTTCCCCACGGGTGGATGACATATTCTATGCTGAAGGGCACTCCCTCGCCGCTGTCCACCTTGCCCGAATGCATCACGGTGTCATAGCGCGAGGTTATGTTCTCCCTGTCCAGCAGGGCGGAAAATGCCTTGCCGCTTTTCAGGTGCTTGTCTTCGGTGATTTCCAGCACCTGGGCCGCGTTGGCGCTCCAGGTCAGGGTGTCGCTGGCGATGTCCCAGTGATAGGCAGCCTCTCCCGCCGCCTCCACGCTGCGCGCCAGCATTGCCTCAAGGCTGTCACGTGAGGTGTCGTTGCTCATGGTGTTATAATCCCCACAACCCCTTGGTCACCGATGCCGGTTTCTTGATGGTATGGTCTCAAGGAGACAAAATCTTCTGCTCCGACTTTAGTTTCCAATCGTAAACAAAGACAAAATGCAGCGGCGGAACTGGCCCCTCCGCCGCCTCATTTCGCGCCATGTTTCGCGCCATGGCGCAAGGCCGCCCGGCGGCAACTGCACCGGCATGACACGAAAGGTTAACGCCTGCCTGCCGCGAAGGCCGCGCCGCTTGTGTAGCTTCGCCTGAAAACCCACAAAATGTTGGGCGAACAAAGATCGAATATCCGCCATTTCAGTGATTCGGACATCTTTCGTTCCACTTGCATTCATTTGTTAACGCGGCGGCGCTCCATGCCGGCGGTGGCCGTTTGCAAAGGGTAAACCATTCGGCGGGGGAAGCACCGCCTTCGTTAACCTTTTGAGGGTGGATTGCCGCCTTCCGTTTCCACCGCGGGTAGTTGAATATCCGGCGGTGAGGGCATATCTCAACCAGCAGCATCGTGAACATAGAGCGAAAATCGGCCATTTCGCTGATTCGGACATGAAATGTTCACAGGCGGTTCTGAAAGTTAACGCCATGTGCCGCCATGATGCGCATTGCGCCATTGGCCGCGCCGCGATATCACCGCCGCCATGAACCCGAAAAAACACCGATGAGCAATCCTCCCGCCCGGCAGCAGTCATGAACCGCTCTTCCCCCGTCATAGCCATGCTGGGGCCGACCAATACCGGCAAGACCCACATGGCGGTGGAACGCATGCTCACCTTCCCCAGCGGCGTCATCGGCCTGCCGCTGCGCCTGCTGGCGCGCGAGGTCTACGAGCGGGTGCGCGAGCGCGCCGGGGCCTCGAGGACGGCGCTCATCACCGGCGAGGAAAAGATAGTCCCCTCCGGCGCGCGTTATTTCATCTGCACGGTGGAGGCCATGCCGGCCAACCCGCGCGCCGATTTCGTCGCCATCGACGAGGTGCAACTGGCCACCGACCTCGAGCGCGGCCACGTCTTCACTGACCGCATCCTGCATGCCCGCGGGGCCGGCGAGACGTGGCTGCTGGGCTCCGACACCATGCGCCCGCTGCTCGGGAAGCTGCTGCCCGGCGCCGAGTTCCGCTCGCGCCCGCGCCTGTCGCGGCTGACCTACGCCGGCTCGAAGAAGCTCACCCGCCTGCCGCCGCGCACCGCCATAGTCGCCTTCTCCGCCGCCATGGTCTACGCCACCGCCGAGCTGATCCGCCGCCAAAAGGGCGGCGCGGCGGTGGTCATGGGGGCGCTTTCCCCGCGCACCCGCAATGCCCAGGTGGAGCTATACCAGTCCGGCGAGGTCGATTACCTGGTGGCCACCGACGCCATCGGCATGGGCCTGAACATGGACGTCGATCACGTCGCCTTCGCCGCCACCCGCAAGTTCGACGGCTTCCGCTTCCGCGACCTGACCAGCGCCGAGCTGGGCCAGATAGCGGGGCGCGCCGGACGCCACCTCAACGACGGCACCTTCGGCGTCACCGCCCACGCCCGCCCCCTCGACGCCGAACAGGTGGCGGCGCTCGAGGAACACCGCTTCCCGCCGCTCAAGGTCATCCAGTGGCGCAACACCAACCTGTCGTTCAGGTCCATCGACCGCCTGCTCGCCTCGCTGGCCGCCCTGCCCAACCGCGAGGGGCTGGCGCGCGCCCCCGTGGCCTCCGACACCGCCGCCCTGGAGATGCTCTCGCGCGATGAAGGGATACAGCGCCTGGCCGCTGCCCCGGACATGGTGCGCCTGTTGTGGGAGGTCTGCCAGATACCCGATTACCGCAACATAACGGGCGGCGAGCATGCCTCCCTCGTGGGGCGCATATTCCGCTTCCTGGCCTCCCCGCAAGGGGTCATAGACGAGGACTGGATGGCCCGCCAGGTGGCCCGCTGCGCGCGTTTCGACGGCGACATGGACGCCCTCTCGCAACGCATGGCCCACGTGCGCACCTGGACGTTCGCCGCCAACCGCCCCGATTGGTTGCATGACGCCGCCTACTGGCGCGAAAAGACCCGCGCCATTGAGGATAAACTCTCCGATGCCCTGCATGAACGCTTGACGCGGCGCTTCATTGACAGGAAAACTGCGGTGCTGCTGAAAAGGCTGCGAGAAAGGGAAGATCTGATGTCCAGCGTTGATGACGACGGCGCGGTGCGCGTGGAGGACGAATACGTCGGCCAGGTCAAGGGCCTGCGCTTCGTCGCCGATGGCGAGAGGGGCGAGGGCGCTCACCGGAAGGCCTGGGACGCCGCCGCCCGCAAGGCGGTGGGCAAGGAGCTGGCCGGGCGCGCCCAGTCGCTGACCGCCGCCCCTGATACCGATTTCACGCTCTCCGCCAATGGCGAGATCGTCTGGCACGGCGCCCCCGTCGGCAGGCTGCGCCCGGGGCCCGAGGTGCTGAGCCCCGCCGTCGAGCTGCTCGCCGACGAGCTGCTGGAAGGCCCCGACCGCGATGCGGTGTCGTTCCGCCTGCGCAAGTTCGTCAGCCGCCACATCGAGGCCCTGCTGGAGCCGCTGGTCAAGCTGCGCGACGACGAGGAGATAAGCGGCGTCGCTCGCGGCCTGGCCTACCGGCTGGTCGAGGCGCTGGGCCTGGTGCCGCGCTCCGAGGTCGCCGAGGAGGTGCGCCAGATGGATCAGGACACGCGCGGCCTGTTGCGCCGTCACGGGGTGCGCTTCGGGGCCTTCAACATATTCATCCCGGCCCTGCTCAAGCCTGCCCCGGCGCAATTGCGGGTGTTGCTGTGGGGCCTGCGCGAGGAGGGCGAAGGCCGCGTCAATGCCGCCGCGCTGCCCAGCCCCCCCGGCCAGGGCCTGACCTCCGTGCCCAACGACCCGGCATGGCCGAAGGGCTTCAGCCTCGTATGCGGCTACATGGATTGCGGCCCGCGCGTCGTGCGCGTCGACATGCTCGAGCGGCTCGGCGACATGATCCGCGAGCGCGTCTTCTGGAAGCCACGCTTCGATGGCGAGCAGCGCCCCGAGGGATCGGTGGAAGGCGGCGGCTTCACGGTCATTCCCGACATGATGTCGCTGGTCGGCTGCTCCGGCGACGATTTCGCCGCCGTGCTGCGCGCCCTCGGCTACCGGGCTGAGAAGCGCCCCGCGCCATCGGCTGGCGAAAGGGCCGGTGACAAGGCGCAAGGGGAAAGGAAAGAGGCGGAGGAAAAGGAACCGGCGGCACAAGCAGCCCCGGAAGAGCCGCCGGCGCGGGAAGCCGCCGGGGAAGAGCCGCCGGAAGCGGCGGAAGCACGAGCGGATGGTAAGCATGAAGACGGGCCAAAGGCGGCAGGGGAACCAAAGGAAGAAGACGGGCAATCCGGCGAAGAGCCACAGTCCCCGCCGCAGCCTGAATTCATCGAGGTCTGGTGGCCGCGCGGCACCGGCCCCTTCCGCGCCCGCAAGAACAGGAAGAGCAAGGGCGGGGGAGACAGGAAGGGCAAGCGCCCCCACGCCGGCAAGGGCCGTGACAAGGCCGCCCACAAGCCCCGCAAGGGCAAGCCGCGCGGGGAAAGGAAGATAGATCCCGATTCCCCCTTCGCCGTGCTGCAACAACTGAAAATGAAATCCGGCAAGTGAGCAAGCGGCGGCCCATGCCCCATGCCAGCCAACCCGAACCCGATTCCCTGCGGGTGGACAAGTGGCTGTGGTGCGTGCGCCTGTGCAAGACGCGCGCCGATGCCGCGCGGCTGGCCGAAAGGGGCCGCGTGCGCATAAACAGCCGCAAGATCTCGCGCCCCTCGGCGCTGGTGCGCGTCGATGACGTGCTGACCATAGCCATGCGCGGGCGCGTCTCGGTATGGCGGGTCACCGGCCTGCCCAGGCGCCGCGTATCGGCCCGCGAGGCAGCCCTCTTGCGCAGCGAAATCAGGGAGGACGGCGAATAACCGGCCTTTTTTGTCGGAAATGCGACATAATCACCGACCACAATGGCAAAAATGGGCTGTAAAAAGTCCGTAACCCCTGCTATAGCGCGGGTCAGGATATTT
>CAZXTT010000243.1:0-4001 GCA_964643775.1 uncultured Rhizobiaceae bacterium
GCGCGATGCCGGGGAAATGGGCCGCGACGCGGCGCGCGAGATACTCGCCAAGGCCGGAGACGGCCTGGTGCTGTGATGGGCCGCGCCTTCATCATAACCCGCCCGTCAGCCGACAGCGCCCGTTTCGCGGCGGCGGTCGAGGCGGCGGGCCATGAGCTCATATCCGCGCCCCTGCTGGAGATAGTTCTCGACCCCGGCGCGGCGGTGCCCCGGCGCGATTACCAGGCGGTGGCCATAACCTCGGCCAACGGGGCCAGGGCGATAGCCGCCCACGCGGCGCGCCAGGAGCTTGTCCGCGCCGTGGCGGTGACCGTCGGCCCCGCCTCCACCAGGGCGGCGCGCGAGGCGGGGTTCGGGCGCGTGATCCAGGCCGCCGGAGACGTGCGCGCCCTGATCGGCGAGATAACCGCTTCCCTCGACCCCGCCGCCGGGCCGATCCTCTACGCCTCCGGGGCGATAACCCGCGGCGACCTGGAAGGGGAGCTGGCCGAACATGGCTTCGAGGTGGACAGGGTGATCTTCTACGAGGCCCGCCGCGCCACTTCCCTGCCCGCCGCGGTGGCGGACTTCCTGCGCGCGGGCAAGGAGGCCACGGTGGCGCTTTATTCGCCGCGCTCGGCGAAAATCTGGTGCGAACTGGCCGAAGCCGCCGGGCTGGGCGGGCAGGCGGCGCGGCTGGTTTACGCCTGCCTGTCGCGCAATGTCGCCGATGTAATGGAGGAGCGGCTGCAAGTCCCGCCGCGGCGGCTTGTCATTCCGCCCCGGCCCGACGAGGCGGCGCTGCTTGCCGCCCTCGATCTGCCGCCGGGAAGATGAAGCGGATCAGCGGCGCGAAGACGCGCCGCAGGTCATGTCCTATGCCCAATGTCGCCGGCACCAGCAGCAGCACCAATATGGTGGCCCCGGCCAGCCCGAATACGATGGTGATGGCCATGGGCAGCAGGAACTGCGCCTGCAACGACTTCTCGAACAGCAGCGGGGTAAGGCCGCCGATGGTGGTCAGCGAGGTGAGCAGCACGGCGCGCAGCCGGTCACGCGCCGCCCCGATGGCCGCCTCGCGCGGGCTTTCCCCGCCTTCCGCCCGCTCCCTGGCGCGCGCCACCAGGATGATGGAATCGTTGATGATGATGCCGGAAAGCCCCAGCAGGCCGATGAGCGACAGTATGGTCAGCGAATAGCCCATCAGCCAGTGGCCGACGATCGCCCCGATGACGCCGAAGGGGATGATGGTCATGACCACGAGAGGCAGCCCGTAGCTGCCGAATACCCAGGCGAGGATTATGTATATGAGGATGAGCGCCACGATGCCGCCCACCTTCAGGTCGCCGAGCGTCTTGCGCTGTTCCTCGGCCCCGCCCGCCACCTTGACCGAAATGCCGTGGCGGCTGGCGATGGCGGCAAGCTCGGAAGCGGCCAGCGCCTTCTCCACCTCGGCTATGGAGGTGACCTTCAGGTCGATATCGGCGGAAACCGCCAGGGCCACCTTGCCGTCCTGCCGGTAGATGACCGAGAAGCCGGGCCTCTCCGTCAGCTCCGCCACGTCGGCCAGCGGCAGCCAATTGCCGCTCTTCGAGCGCACGTAAATGTTCTGCAATTGCGCCATGCCCGATATGCGCCCGGCGCGCCGCACCCTGAGCGCCACTTCCTCCAGGTCGCGGGCGAAGCGCCGCGCCGTGGTTCCCCGCAGGGCGGCGCGCACCTGGCGGGTAACGCCGTCGAGGTCGAAGCCCAGCGCCTCGCCGCGCGGGGTGATGCGGATGCGCACGTCCAGCTTGCCCCACGGCAGGTTGTCCTCCACCGCCGAGGTCCCCTTGATGCGCCGCAGTATCCCGGCCACCTCGCCCGCCGCCTGCTTGAGCACGAAGGGATCGTCGCCCTTCAGTTCTATCTCGATGTCCTTGGGCGAACCGGCCATGTGGCGGCGGCCGAAGGAGACGCGCTCCAGCCCCGCTATCTCCGGCATGGCCTCGCGCCAGGCGCGCAATATCCGGCTGGTGCGCACGCTGCGCGCCTCGGAATTGGTCAGTTGCACGTCGAGCTGGGCCAGGTGGTCGCCGTTGGAATAGCCCATCTTGCCGACGCGGGTGAAGGTGGCGACGATCAGCTTCTCGCCCTTGCCCAGCTTGCGCTCCACCTCGCGCAGCGCCTCTTCCACCTTGCCCATGGCGGCCAGCGTCTGTTTCTCCGGCGTGCCGGCGGCCATCACGAGATATGCCGACACATGCTCCGATTCCGGCGAGGGGAAGAAGTTGAAGCGCATGCGCCCGGTCAGCGGCAGCGAAATGGCCATCACCAGCGCCGCCATCATCAGCGCCCACATGACGTAGCGCCAGTCATGGGCCAGCGCCACCAGCCGCGCGAACGGCCCGTCACGCAGCCGCGCGAAGGCTCTGTCGAAGGCCTGCCGCAGGCGTCCGCCCTGCCGGTTGCGGCGCATGGCGTGCTTCAGGTGGGCGGGCAGGATGAGGAAACACTCCGTCAATGACGCCATGAGCACCGATATGACCACCAGCGGCAGGGCGATGATGATGGCCCCGACGCGCCCCTGGAAGAAGAACAGCGGCATGAACGAGGCCATGGTCGTCAGGGTGGCCGCCGTCACCGGGGCCAGCATGCGCAAAGCTCCCTGTTCGGCGGCCACGTCGGCGGGCAGGCCGCTGGTGCGCAGGGTTTCGGTATGCTCGCCGACCACTATGGCGTCATCGACGATTATGCCCAGGGTAAGGATGAGGGCGAACAGCGAGACCATGTTCACCGACTGGCCGGAGAAATACATCACCGCCACGGTGGCCATCATCGACACCGGTATGCCCGCCGCCACCCAGAAGGCGATCCGCCCGTTGAGGAAGATGAAGAGGATTATCAGCACCAGCGCCAGCCCCTGCGCGCCGTTGTTGATGAGCAGGCCGATGCGATCCTTCAGATAGTTGGCCCGCACGTCGAACATCAGCACCTTGAGATCGGCGGGCAGGGTGGGCTTGATGCGGGCCACGTATTCCTTGAATGTGGCCGCCGTCTTCAGGGTGTCGGCGGAAGGGGTGCGCCATATGTTGATGCGGATGGCCGGTTGGCCGGAGGCGTAGCCGCGCTCCTGGTCGGGGTCGAAGCCCTCGCTTATGGCGGCCACGTCGGCGAGGCGGATGTTCTCGCCATCGGGCCCGGCGCGCACCACTATGCGCCCTATGGCCTCGGCGTTGCGCTCGCGGCCCGCTCCGTGCACCGTCTTGTCCAGCCCGCCGGATATGTCACCGGCGGGGGTGTCCACCGTCTCGGCCCGCACCCTGGCGGCCAGCTGGCCGGCGTCCATGTTCAGCCGCACCAGTTGATACTGGCTGGTCTCGATGACGATTTCCTCCGTGCGCGCGCCGGAAAACGTCACCCGCTCCAGCCCCGCGTCGAGCAGCCCGTCGCGCAGCTTGCGCGCCCATGCCTTGAGGGTGCGCTCCGAATAGGGGCCGCTGACCAGCAGCCTGCCGACCAGCTCGTAGCGCACCACCTGGCGGATCACCGGCGGGTCGGCGTCCTCCGGCAGGGTGGTGACGCCATCGACGGCCTTTTCCACGTCGGACAGCGCCCTGTCCATGTCGGTGCCCTGCTTGAAGGTCAGCGAGATATAGGCCGAGCCCTCGCGCGCCACGCCGGTGAAGTCGTCCAGCCCGTCGATAAAGCGCAAGGCCGGCTCGAGATTGCGGATGACTGTCTTTTCCATGTCCGCCGGCGTCGCCCCGGCCCATGTCACGCTCACCGATATGCGCGGAATGTCGATGGTCGGGAAGAACTGGGTGTTGAGCCGCTGCAGCGACAACATGCCGACCAGCACCAGCACCGCCAGCAGCAGGTTGGCGGCGGTGCGGTGATGAACGAAAAAGCGCACCAGCGCCGCGAAGGGCGACATGCCGGGGACAGGCGTGACAGGAGGGCTGCTCATGGCGATACCTTGTTCAGCACCCTGGCCTTCTTGCCCGCGTGTTCGCCCGCCAGGCGGTTGATGACCACCATCT
>CAZXTT010000244.1:0-2276 GCA_964643775.1 uncultured Rhizobiaceae bacterium
TATTCATCTGCCGTTCATGTTAGGCGGAGCAGCGGCGGCAATTCACCCCACGAACACCCGCGCGAAGGCCCGCTTCAGCGCCGCGTCCACCTCGGCCATGGTCGCCGCCACGCCAAGCGCGCGCAGCGAGGTGACGCCGTGGTCGCGCACCCCGCAGGGAACTATGGCCGAGTAATGCTCCAGGTAGGGATGGACATTGAGGGCAATCCCGTGGCGGGTCACCCAGCGCGACACGCGCACCCCTATGGCAGCTATCTTGGCCTCGCGCCCGTCCGCTCCCCTCACCCACACCCCTACCCTGTCCTCGCGGCGCTCGCCACGCACCCCGAATTCCGCCAGCGCCGTGATGACCCACTCCTCCAGCCCCGTCACGTAGGCGCGCACGTCGCGCCCGCGCTGGCGCAAGTCGAGCATGGCATAGGCCACCCGCTGGCCCGGCCCGTGATAGGTATACTGCCCGCCGCGCCCGCTCTCGTGCACCGGAAAGCGCCCCGGTTGCAGCAAATCGCCGGGATCGGCCGAAGTGCCCGCGGTATAAAGAGGCGGATGCTCCACCAGCCACACCAGCTCCCCGCCACGCCCGGCATGGATGGCCTCCGCCTCGCCGCGCATGCGCCGGCGGGCCTCGTCGTAGCCGGTCAGCCCCCGCTCCACCAGCCAGCGCGGGGTGGCGGGGGATTTCAGCTTCTCCAGAGCGGAGGCCAGATCGTCACGGGGCTTGGCAGGCATGACATTTCACTGTTGATAATCGCCGGTGCTCTTGATAAACACCAGCGCGACGGTTACATCAACCGCGCAATGGCATGCGGCCGTGGCGGAATTGGTAGACGCGCAGCGTTGAGGTCGCTGTGGGGTAAAACCCGTGGAAGTTCGAGTCTTCGCGGCCGCACCATTTTATCTCGCTCACGCTAACGGCCCTGCGGGCCGAACGCTCCGCGGGGGCGGCGCAGGGGCGCCGGCGCGCAATTCGCGCGCTGACGCCGCGCTGGTCGCGCGGCTTGAATAGAGACTCTCTCTAAAAGGCTGGAGGGCGGCCAACGGCAGGTTCGCTCACGCTCACGCCGGGTTTATTTCGCTCACGCTAACGGCCCTGTGGGCCGAACGCTCCGCGGGGGCGGCGCATAAGCGCCGGCGCGCAATTCGCGCGCTGTCGCCGCGCTGGTCACGCGGCTTGGGGCGAGAGTCTTTCTCATATGCCGAGAGCGGCCAACGGCAAGTTCGCTCGCGCCGGGTTTATTTCGCTCACGCTAACGGCCATATGGGCCGAACGCTCCGCGGGGGCGGCGCATAAGCGCCGGCGCGCAATTCGCGCGCTATCGCCGCGCCAAGGGGGCGCGGCTTTGATCGGGACTCTTTCGTGGGTTTGGGGGAGAAAACAAAAAACGCGGAATCGCCGGGAGGCAATTCCGCGCTTTTTGGGCTGTCCTTTTGTCCGGCGGCTTTCCGCTGTCTTGCCGGTTCTTGGGGTACTTCCCGTTCGCGACCGGGCCCTTCGAAGTTTTTCCCCTCGAACCAAGGCGTTTCCCGGGCACCGCGGGCAAGGCCGCCTTCATCCGCAAGGACAGTCACGTTCAACGAACGATTTTCACGCCATGGCCTTCCGGCTGACGGGCTCGCGGCGTCTCTCGGCCCTGCGGCCTCGCAAACTCCGCCCACTCGCTGGCCTTCCGGCCGGGCGCTGGCATGATCACCCGGCTTGCGCCTTCCTCTCATGCCCTCGTCCGCCGGGCCTTCCGCTCGCTGCCGCCGCATGCCTTCCGCATCGTCTCTTGCGAGACAACCCTTTGGCAAGGGCGCTGATCATCGAGCCTCCGGCCCATTCGCTTCGGCCTTGGCCGGGCTTCCGGCGGCAAGCCCCGCAGGCTACCCTGTTTTCAGGATCTTCCTTCCTCGGCGCTCCATCCACGGCATGCTGTCTTCAGTTCGCTCTTTTCAGAGCTCACCACTTCCAGCTCACCATCTCAGGTTCGCCCTTTCCGGATTCCCTTCAACGGGCCTCCTGCCTGGGGCCACCTGTTGCGAAACTTCCGCCTCGCGGCTTCGGTTTTGCAACTCCCGCCTTCCGTTACCGGCTTCAGCGGCCTGTGCGAGATGAATAGTTGCACGTCTCGCCGGGGATGTCAGCGGACAAATAAATATATGCACAGATTATCCACAGAAAAGCATTATGGGTAAGCAATATTTACCCATTTACGGGATGTAATGCACCACCTGCCTGCCGAAAATTACCTTGGCCGCGCTGATCCGAGATAGTGATAGGAGATGAACCTGGGCCG
>CAZXTT010000245.1:0-2479 GCA_964643775.1 uncultured Rhizobiaceae bacterium
TCGGACACGTCCGTGCGATCACGCACCCGCATCAGGTCCCATGCGCGTTGCATGTTCAGCCAGTATTCCGGCGTGGTATTGAAAAAGCGCGCCAGGCGCAAGGCGGTGTCGGCGGAGATTCCCGTTTTCCCACGCACCAGCCGCTCGATACGCGTGCGCGGCACCCTGAGCCGCCTGGCGAGAGCATATGGGCTCATTCCCAGCGGGTCGAGATACAGCTCCTTCAGCACTTCTCCCGGATGCGCGGGATCCTTCAGCAGTGACATGTCATTATGTCCTCACCCATGATAATCGACTATTTCCACGTCAGCAGGCCCTTCATTCGTCCAGCGGAAGCATATGCGCCACTGGCTGTTGATGCGCACTGAATATTGCCCTTGGCGGTCGCCTTTCAGGGCCTCCAGCCTGTTCCCCGGCGGGAAACGCAAATCATCCAGAACCACCGCGGCGGCAAGCGCCGTGAACAAGGCGCGAGTGCGGCGCACCAACTGTGGCGGGAAGCCCTTGCCATAACGCCCCAGCAGAGCGTCTTCCGCAAGCTTGCCCCTGACGCTGACAATCATGCCCTGTATGTATCACATGGTGATACGTCAGGCAAATACTTCCCTGTCCATCCCCTCCCCTGTTTGTGCCATTTTGACTCACGATTAACCTTCTGTTTACATATGGCGCGGGGCCATCGTCAGGGTGGTGGCCGGTTTGACCCGCCTTTCGTGGCACGCGGCGTGCAACAAGACCGCGGCAGAACCAAAGGCGCGGGAGGCGTGTTGTATGTTGTCGAGGTTGATCAGTGGCGTAATGGCGCTGGCCGTGGTGCTGTTCATTGGCGCGCCGCAAGAGGCGCAGGCGGCGCGGCGCGTCGCGGTGATGAAGGTGGGGTTGCGCATCGTGCCCCTCAAGCCGGTGGAGAGGCGCGCTCCGGCAGGCAAGGAGGCGGGGAAGAAAAGCCCGGCCAGGGTTGCCGCCGAAAAGAACGGTTCGCTCAATACCTCGACCTCGGGCAACAACGGCCGCCAGAGGCAATGAAACAGGCGGCGGGATGGCCGTCCGGCGGCGTTGTTTCGGCCGCATCACGGCATGAGCGGCGTTAACCCTATATTCATGTTTCATTAAGTTTTCGGCACATTTTCGATTATTTTCGGGCGCGGCTTGTAAGGCGTGGGGCACTCGCATGTCGGCGGAAGAACCGCATGACATGCCAGTGCCTTTTTTGTCCGCCAACAAGTTGGCAGGCGGACCGGTTTCAGTTGGGAGTGAGTACCATGTCGGCAGGAAAACGCACCAGTATCCGTTTCGTTACAGCGGCGGCGCTATTCGCCGCGTTGCTGACCGGCGGCGTCAGCGCCAAGGAGCGGGAGGTCAAGATCACTCCCGACATGCCGCTGGTGGAAGTGGAAATCGGCGGCAAGACGATCCGCATCGAGCGCATACAGGACACCAAGCACCGGCTGAAGAACAGCTTCACCAAGACTTCGCGGCCCTGCCCGCCGTTTTGCATTCAGCCCATGCAACCGGCGCCGGGGGTGCACGTGGCCGGGGAGCTGGAGCTCATCGAGTTTCTCAAGAACAAGGTAGCGAAGAGCGAGGGCGTGCTGGTGGACGCGCGCATCCCGGCATGGTTCCGCAAGGGCTCCATCCCCGGGGCGGTGAACATTCCCTTCACGCTGTTCGCGCCGGACAACCCCTACCGCGACCGCATCCTGCTGGTGCTGGGGGCCAAGAAGCTGGAGGACGGCACCTGGGACTTCGGCGGCGCGCGTGAGCTCATGCTGTTCTGCAACGGCCCGTGGTGCGCCCAGTCGCCGCGCGCCATCCGCAACCTGATCACCGCCGGATATCCGCCGGAGAAGCTGCATTACTACCGTGGCGGCATGCAGGCGTGGCAGATACTGGGCCTTACCGTGACCAAGCCGAAGGCGAAGAAAAAGAAATAGCCCCTGAAGCGGCCTTCAATGGCCATAAACGGAAGCGAAAATAAGGTTGCCACTCACAGGGGTATACGCGAGATGACGAAAAAGACACACGGATTGACGATGGCTGGCGCTGTGCTGGGCTTTTGCGCGGCGGTGGCCGCCCCGGCCGCTGGCGCGCAAGGCGGGGAGAAATTCTCGTCCGGCATCATGGTGGTCGCCCAGTCGGAAACACCGCCCATGCCCGAGACTTCCATCTCCGAGGACGAGCTGAAGGCGCTGACCGGACAGGTGGTCAAGTCGCTCAATCAGTTGCAGGGCAAGGAAGAGCCGCAGCCGGAAGCGCGGGAAAACCTCATGGAGGCGCTCTCCGGGCTGGTGGAAAAGGCCCTGAAGGAAGGCAAGAGCTCCTCGGACGTGTTGCAGCTCATCGAGGAGGCGCTGAAGCAGCAAGGCGGCGCGTCGCTTGAAGAGATAATGGCGAAATCCGGCGGCAAGCTGGACATGCGGGCGCTGCTCGACAAGCTGGTGCAGAATGCCGCCGAAAAGGCCGCGCAGGAAAGCGCGCC
>CAZXTT010000246.1:0-2713 GCA_964643775.1 uncultured Rhizobiaceae bacterium
ATGACCGCCAGCGACAGGCCATAGGTCAGCGTATCGCCGAGAAAATCCAGCGCGTCGGCCTGCAGGGCGCGCGAATCCGCCAGTTGCCCTCCCACCATCTCGGCCACGAACATCACCGCGTTTATGGCGATCACCATCCACAGGCGGCGGCGATAGGCGGGTGAGGTGCCGTCAAAGGTGACATTGCCCGTGCAGCCGCAGGACGAGGAGGATGATGAAGAACACGAAGACATTGTATTTTTCGCCTTTTTCGCTTCTGGCCGATGGAATCGGCAACCGTCTTCCCCTTTCCTAATCCCTGCAACCGTTGTAGCTTCAAGAGGTCAAGTTCACCATGTTCATCATGCGGGAACCGCCCTTGGGAAGCAGCGCAATGAAAAGCTACGCCATAGGCGAACTGGCCCGCCAGCTGGCCACCTCGCCACAGACCATACGCTGGTATGAGCAGCAGGGCCTGATGCCGCCCCCGGCGCGCACCGGCGGCGGCCAGCGCCGCTATGACGAGGACGCCAGGAAGCGCCTCGCCTTCATCCGCCATGCGCGGCTGATGGGCTTCGACATGGACGACATCCGCGCCCTGCTGGAATTGCGCGACAACCCGGAAGCCCCCTGCCAGCAGGCCGACGAACTGGCCCGCCAGTTGCTGGCCGAGGTGGGCAAGCGCATAGAGGCCCTGCGCCAGCTCGAGGCCGAGCTGCGCCACATGACCAGCAAATGCCGCTCGACCATGGCGCGGGACTGCCGGATCATCGCCACGCTGGCCGATCACGACAAGTGCCTGCATGACGAACATGCCGCCATAGCTTCTGAAATGCTCACTTCACCGAGCAGGAAAAGGAGGAGAAAAAGCCATGAACACAAATAGATACAAGGCTTTCCTCTGCATTTTCGCCGGCCTTTTCATGGCCCTTTCCGGCATTTCCCATGGGCTGGCCGGCGACGACGACCCCACCAAGGGGCGCAAGTGGCTGCTGGCGCTGGGCGGCAAGCTGTATGACAACATGTTCCTCACCCTCGGCATTTCCCCGCCCAGGGGCCGCAACCCGCTCTATCCGGCCGGCGCCGCAATTCCCGCCGCCGACACATGGCGCTGCGTGGCCTGCCACGGCTGGGACTACCGGGGCCGCGAGGGGCACCTGAAAAAGGTGATGAACTCCCCCGCCTTCGTCTCCCTGCGCAAGATGGCAGGGCAGCCGCAAAAGCAAATAGTGGCGGCCATGACCCGCGGCAAGCACGCCCTCTACGTGCGCCAGTTGCCGCCGCCGATGCTCAATGCCCTGGCCTTTTTCATCTCCATGGGCCAGCACGACATCACCGGCCTGATCGACATAAAGGGCCGCGCCAAGGGTGACAGGCTGGTGGGCAAGGACATCTACGAGGGCGTGTGCATCTCCTGTCACCAGGCCGACGGGAAGGCCTTCATAGAGGGCGAGGAGGGCGACGTCCCGGCCCTCGGCTGGGTGACCAGCCGCCGCCCCGAACAGGCGCTGCACAAGATAAGAAACGGCGTGCCGGGGGCCGACATGCTGTCATTGCGCTTTTTGACCATGGAACAGGTGGCCGGACTGCTGGCCTACGTGCAGAGCCTCGACCCGACACCGGCGGAAGAGGCCCGGTAGGGCACGGCCTCCATGGCATCCACGGCGGCCCGGACAACGCGCCTGGAGCAACCCTGGAGCAACGGAAGACCGGCCGGAAGGGACAATGGTGGGCGGTGACAGATTCGAACTGCCGACCCTCTCGGTGTAAACGAGATGCTCTGCCAACTGAGCTAACCGCCCACGGTATGCATGGGGAGCGCACAACAGCCTCATAGCGGCAAAGGCCCGCAGCCGCAAGACCACAGCCGTCAGGCCCGCGGCGGCGTGCGGGAGCCTCAGTGCGGCGCGGACGCGGGGGACGGGCCAGCTCATCCCCGTTCAGTTCCCCGGGACTCTGGTCTTCTTCTCCAGGAAATCCCCCAGCTCCTCCATCCCGTTCATGTATGTCGTCAGCCAGATGGTGCCGAAACCGTCGAAAGTCAGGTAGTTCTGCTGGCGCAGCTCCGAATAGCCCTTCTCCACCAGCCTGTCCCAGGTGATCCTGCGCCTTTTCACCCCGTAAAGGAGCCCCTCGTCGTCGTATTCGAAGAAAACGAAGAAGGCTTGATAAAGAAGATACAGCGATCCCAGGACGAAGAAGACGGCCACCGCGGCGGCGATCAGCTTCTGATCCTCGCGGGCATGCAAGGCGGCATAAACCACGAACAGGGAAAAAGCCGACAGGCCCACGGCGAGAGCCTTCAGCCAGACGCTGTAATACACCCTGCCCCGCATGGCATGGCCCTCTTCCCGCCTGCCCTTGGCCCCGTTTGCTCCCGGCGGCGCTTCAGCGCAGGTCGGGCGGCGTGGCTTCCTCCCTCAGCCGCCCGATGGCCTCATCGAGGCTCATGGCCTGCTGGTGGCGCGAGCCCAGGCGGCGCATGTTGACGCTCCCTTCCTCCACCTCGCGCTTGCCGGCCACCAGTATCACCGGCGTCTTGGCCAGCGAATGCTCGCGCACCTTGTAGTTGATCTTCTCGTTACGCAAGTCGGCCTCGGCGCGCAGGCCCGCCTCCTTCAGCCGCTCCACCACCTTCAGCGCGTATTCGTCGGCCTCCGAGGTAATGGTCGCCACCACCACCTGCACCGGGGCCAGCCACAGCGGCAGGTGCCCCGCGTGATGCTCCAGCAAT
>CAZXTT010000247.1:0-3363 GCA_964643775.1 uncultured Rhizobiaceae bacterium
GTCTATGTTCTCCAGCCGCTTGCGGATGGTGCGCCGCGCATATAGCCCCAGCTCCTGCAGGGTGCGCTCACCTTGCAACACCAGCCAGATGACCGGCGTGGCGCCGAATTCCACCTTGGCCACCTGCGGGGTGTCGGCGTCGTCGGGCAACAGGCGCTTTATCCTGTTGATCTTCGTCTGCACCTCGTTGAAGGCGACATCAATGTCCTTGCGCAGGTTGAACTGCACCACCACCAGCGACAGGCCGGGCGAGGATTTGGACTGTATGTGCATGATGCCCGGCACCGCGTTGACGGCGGATTCGATCACGCTGGTTATGCTGGAATCGATGATCTCCGGGTTGGCCCCGGGCATGGTGGTGATGACCGAGATCAGCGGAAATTCCACGTCCGGGTAGCGGTCCACGCCCAGCCGCTGATAGCTGATGACGCCGAACAGCACCAGCACGGCGCTGAGCATGACGGCCAGCACATGGCGGCGCACGAACAGGGCCACGGGGTTCATGGCCTGACCTCCACCGCCACGCCATCGGAGAGGAATCCCGCGCCATCGGCCGCGATACGTTCGCCTTCCTTCAGGCCGTCCAGTATTTCGACAAGGCCATCGAGCTTGAGGCCCGGCCGGACCTTGCGCATGCGCGCGATACCGCCATCGTCAACGGTGAACACGACATGCCCGCCGGGGCGCAGCACCACCGCCTGTTCGGGCACAACCAGCGCATGATCGCGCCGCGCCACCAGCACCCGCCCATCGACGCTGCCGCCGATGCGCCAGCCATGTTCGTTGCGCAGGACAGCCAGCACGTGGATGGCGCGCGAGGCGGGGTCGATGTCCGGGGAAATCTTCTGCACGGTGGCGCGCACCACCTTGCCGGGCATGGCCGGGGTGGAAAGCTCCAGCGGCTGGCCGGTGCGGATGACCGCCAGGTCATGCTCCGGGAAGGGAAGGCGCACCTTCACGTATCCCGGCGCGGAGAGCCTGAACATGGGCTTGCCCGCGGCCATGAGGTCGCCGGGAGATACCATGCGCCTGCTCACGCGGCCATCAACGGGGCTGATGACGCGGGTTTTTTCGAGATTCCGTTCGGCCTGCGCCAGGCGCACCCTGGCCACGGCCAGTTGCGCGCGCAGGGAATCATGCCGGGCCCGCGCGTCATCCAGTTGCGACGTGGGCGCGGTTCCCCGCTTCACCAGCCGTTGCACCCGCTTCAGGCGCAATCCGGCGGCCCTCAGCAGCGCCCTTACCCGTTCGATATCGGCCCGCGCGGCATCACGCGCCAGCAGGTAATCGGCATCATCGATGCGCGCCAGCACCTGCCCGGCCTTCACCACGTCGCCTTCCCTTGCCAGCACCTCCTTCAGCCGCCCCGCGACCTCGGCGGAAACCAGCGGGTCGGCCTGCGCCTCCAGTTGCCCCACGGAAGCGCGCCAGTCTTCCACCACGCGCGCCTCGACACGCGCGATGGTCACGGGAACCCGCTGCCGCTCATCCGCCGTAGCTTCTTTCCACCCCGCGGCGGCCGCGGGCGTCAGCATGAGCAGCAAGCCCATGACCAGGGCGCCTGTAATCCGGTATGTCATTTCCCGCCTTCCCCCTTCTGCCGGGAGCCATCGGCGGCCATGGCGGTTTCCCGGGACTTTCCGTGCCGGGCGAAAGCCTCCATCATTTCCTCGCGGCGGCTCTTGAGGAAGCCGATGATGGTGGAAAGCACCGTCTCGCCATATGCGCGCACGAACTCCGCGCCGGGGTGATCGGCGGGCAGCTCGCCTTCCGCGCCGCGGATGCGCTCCAGCTCGGCTTCCTGCTCGGCGATGTAGGCGTCATAGCTAAGCGTAAGCTGCGCCGCGTCTATGCGCTCCATGAACAGCATCTGGAAGAGGAACTCGCTCTTGAACTTGTCGCGCGCCGGATCGGTGGCCAGCGCCTGCTCCAGCGCCGCCCTGCCATGCTCGGTGATGGTGTAGACCTTGCGCGGCGGGCGGCCCGTTTCCGCCGTTTCGGTGCGCACGGAAACCAGCCCCTCCTTCAGCAACTGCGCCAGCGCCGGATAGATGGAGCCATAGGAAGCGTCGATGAAATGGGAAAAGGCCCCCTCCTCGACCATCTTGCGAATTTCATAGCCGGTAGCCTCGTGCAGCGAGAGAATGCCGAGGCACAGGGTGCGCACATTCATTGTCATGGCCGGAATGATCCCTGCTCGAACAGCGCGGCAATTACCGCTCATACCGATATTATCGGATAGATATATATCGAATCAATAGCAGAAGTCCACGCCCCTGTATTCCCATCCCCATCTCCATTCCCATTCCCATCCCCACCTCCCTTCTCCTTCCCCTTCACCGGCCATTAACCATGATCGGGTCATGCTGCGGGCATGATGAACAATGCATCCGCATATGCCGGCCCCGCGCCGGGCCATGTTCATGTCGGCGCTCATGGCGGCGGCCTCGTGCTGTCGCTGGAGAGCATCCGGATGGCCGCCCTGTGGCTGTTCATTTTTTCCGGCTGGCTGGTGGTCATAGAGCCCGCGCCCTACGAGCTGCTCTTCGTGGTGACGCTGCTGCTGTTCATCCCCGGCGGGCTGACGGCCACGGCGCTGGTCGCGCCGCTGATCGCCTTCATCGTCCTTTACAACATAGGCGGTTTCCTGAGCGCCATGCAGGTGAGCTTTCAGGCCTCCAAGGCCTTCATGTTCGTCATCATATCCACCTACATGGGGGTTTCGGCGGTGTTCTTCGCCATGGCGGTGACCCGCGACCCGCTGCCGGTGGTGCGAACCATCCGCAACGCCTGGATACTGGCGGCGGTGATCGCCTCGGTAAACGGCATGATCGGCTATTTCGACATCGCCGGCATGGGCGCGGCATGGGCCCCCATCCAGCGCGCCCAGGGCACCTTCAAGGATCCCAACGTGCTCTCCACCTTCCTCGTCGCCCCGGCCATCCTGCTCATCCAGGGTTTCATGCTGGGCAGGCAGCAGCGGCCGGTTCTTTCCGGGATTGCCCTGCTCATCATCATGGGCGGCATATTCTTCGCCTTCTCGCGCGGCGCGTGGGGGGTCACGGCGGGTTCGGTGATCATACTGGCCTCGCTCACCTTCATGCTGACGCCAAACGGCGGCATCCGCTCGCGCATCGTGCTGTTCACCATCGCCGGAGTGCTGGCAGTGGCGGCGCTGCTGGCCATATTGCTCTCCATTCCCTCCATCCGCGCCATGTTCGCCGAGCGCGCCGCCCTCATCCAGCCCTATGACGGCGGCGAGACGGGGCGCTTCGCCAACCAGTTGCGCTCGCTGCCCATGCTGCTGGTGCGCCCCAACGGCTTCGGCCCCATGCAGTTCGGCGTCATTTTCGGCGAGGATCC
>CAZXTT010000248.1:0-2486 GCA_964643775.1 uncultured Rhizobiaceae bacterium
AGGCGGGCAAGAAGAAGATGCGCCAGTTCGGCAAGGTCAACATCCCCCAGGACGCCTTCATCAAGGCGCTGAAGATGGACGGGGATTGATTACTCTTCCTCCCCTTCGCGGGCGGTTATCACGTGGGCGGGCCAGGCTATGCGCACTATGGCCCCGTGTTCGGGGGCCGGGCGGTTGGCCAGCCCCAGGGTGGCCCCGGAGCGCTCCAGCAGCGTCTGGGCGATGAAGAAGCCCAGCCCCATGCCCGGCGGGCGCTGGTTGTCGTCGTGTTCGCCGCTGTCGTAGAACGCGCCGCGGGTGGTGACGTATGGATCGCCCAGCCTGTCCATTATCTCCTCCGGGAAGCCCTCGCCATCGTCCATGATGGTCACCGCCACTTCCTCGCCGTCCCATTCGGCCTCCACCACCACCTCGCTGACGGCGAAATCGGCGGCGTTCTCCATTATGTTGCCAAGCCCGTAGATGATGCCCGGACTGCGCCGGATAACAGGCTCCGGCAGGGGGCTGCCGTCCTCGCCGGGGCGCGCTATCACCTGCAGCCGCACCTCGACATCGGGCCCGCGCAGGGGCTCCATTATCTCGCGCAGCATGACGGTGAGGTTGACGCTGGCCAGCATGGCGTCGCTCTGTTCGCCGCGGTCGGCCAGCCTTGCCAGTATCTCCCGGCAGCGCTCGGCCTGCGAGATGAGCAGGTCGAGGTCCTCGCAGAAGGGGCGCTGGGCGACGGGGCAGGCCTCGAGATTGGCCGGGCATTCCTTGCGCATTTCCCTGGCCACCACCGATATGGTGGCCAGCGGCGTGCCCAGCTCGTGGGCGGCGGCGGCGGCCAGCCCGTCGAGGGCATATAGCTGTTGCTGGCGCGCCAGGGCCAGTTCGGCGGCCGACAGGGCCTCGGCCATCTCGCGCGCCTCGCGGCCTATGCGGTGCACGTAAAGGGCGGTGAAGCCAAGCCCCGAAACCAGCGCCCCCCACATGCCCATCACGTATAGCCGCGGCAGGGTGAATTCCTCCCCCGGCCACCACGGCAGCGGCATGTGAAAGAAGGCCAGCAGGGTGATGACGGCGAGGGTGAAGCCGCCGAGCAGCAGGGTGAGGCGCGGCGGCAGGATGGCGGCGGAGCTGATGACCGGGGCGAGGAAGAGAAAGGCGAAGGGGTTCATCAACCCGCCGGTCATGTAAAGCAGCAGCGCCAGCTGGATGATGTCGAAGGCCAGCAGCATGGCCGCGTAGGGCTCGCCGAGGCGGGTGGTGGCGCGCCAGCGCAGGGTAAGCACCACGTTCACCCAGGCGGCGAAGGCGATGACCGCCAGCGCCGGCCAGAAGGGCAGGTCGAAACCGAGCACGAAATAGACGAACAATACCGAGCCCAGTTGCCCTAGCACAGCCAGCCAGCGCAGGCGCACCAGGGTGCGCAGGCGCACGCCGCGCGGGCGGCGCGGAGCGGCGGCGGTGGATAAAATTTCCGTCATGCGGCAGACTCCTGTTTGCGCCTTTTGCCGGGTGGGATAATATCCTGTCCGGACATGCATTTAACACGGACGCGGGACAATGGCGAAACAGAGACGGAAATCGGCCCTTCCCATGCTGGCGGCGGTGATGCTGGCGGTGGTGGCCTCCATTGGCCTGCTGGTATGGCTGGCCGGCAACAGGAACGCCGGATCGTCCAACGGCGAGCCGCTCATCGGCGGCGCTTTCGAGCTGGTCGATCAGGACGGCAAGCCATTCACCGACAAGGACCTCAAGGGCAAGTATTCGCTGATCTATTTCGGCTATACCTATTGCCCGGACATATGCCCCACCGAATTGCAGACAATGACGGCGGCGCTGGAGATGCTGGGACCGCTGGCCGAAAAGATCAGGCCGATCATGATCTCCGTCGATCCGGAACGCGACACGCCGGAGGTGCTGAAGGAATACATCAGCAACTTCCACCCCTCGTTCATCGGCCTGACCGGCACCCCCGAACAGGTGAAAAAGGCGGCCGCCGCATATCGCACCTTTTACCGCAAGGTGGCGGAAGAGGGCGGTGACGATTACCAGATGGATCACTCCTCCATCGTCTACCTGATGGATCCCGACGGCAAGTATCTCAAGCACTTCGCCTATGGCACGACGCCGGAGAAAATGGCCAAGGGCATACGCGAGGCCATCGCCCGCCACGAGGGGGCCTCGTGAGCCGCCGCAGCGGCAGGTGGCCGCCTGAGGGACGAGACGGAAAATGAATGAAAAAACCGCCTGAAACCAGCAACGAAGGCAAGGCCGGGACGACCACCGGCGAGGCGGCGGGCGCGGCGCGCGGCGGGCCGTGGCGCGCCTTGGTTCAATTGCTGCTGGCGGCGCTGGTGATCGCCGCGGCCATCGCTGGCTGGCGCTACATGAAGGCCACCGCCGTAAAGCACGCGCCGCGCGCCGCCCGCGAGGCGGTGGAGCCGGTGCGGGTGATGAGCGCGCGGCTCACCGAGGCGCGGCCCACGTGGACGCTGTAT
>CAZXTT010000249.1:0-13794 GCA_964643775.1 uncultured Rhizobiaceae bacterium
GATGCCGCGGGCAGGCGCCGCCGCCTGGTGCTCATGGGCGCGGTGCTGCTGGCCGCCGTTTCGGCCCTCGTCGCCCGCGGCGTGATCGTCAAGTCCCCGGCGCCCGGCAATCACGCCCCGGTGGTTGCCCCCGCTCCCAAGAAGGCCAAGTCCGGCACGGTTTCGGGCCGCGTCAACAAGGTTGCTCCCCGTCCCGCCGCTCCCAAGGCTGGCAGCGCCCATCCGGGCGCGGGGAAAGCGGCGCAAGGCAAGGCCGCGCCCGGCAAGGCGGCAGGCGAGAAGCATTCTGCCCTTTCCACGGCCGCTTCCGGCCTGACCACCGCTTCCATCGGCAAACTGGCCGCCACCGGCAGCAACCTGCCGGGCGTCATCCCGGCCTCCATCGGCACCCCCGCCTTGCGCATGGCCGCCTCCAGCGGCGACCCCAGGGCCCAGTTCCTTGTCGCCACCCATTACCTGCGCGGCCAGGGCGTGAAGCGCGACCTTGCCTCCGCCGCCAGGTGGTATGAACAGGCCGCCAGCAAGGGACTGGCGGTCGCCCAGTATCGCATGGGCACCCTCTACGAGCGCGGCCGCGGGGTGGAGCGCGACATTCTCAAGGCCCGCAACTGGTATGAAAAGGCCGCCCGTTCCGGCAACGTCAAGGCCATGCACAACCTTGCGGTCATCCTCGCCAGCGGCAATGACAGCTCCGAATACGCCGAGGCCGCCAAGTGGTTCCGTTCCGCCGCCCGGCACGGGCTGCGCGACAGCATCTACAACCTCGCGGTGCTCTACCACCGCGGCATGGGCGTGAAGAAAAACCTCGCCGAGGCCTACCGCTGGTATTCCATCGCCGCCCGCTCCGGTGATGCCGATGCCGCCCAGCGCCGCGACGGCCTGAAACCCCACCTCGAGGCCGCGCAGCGGGCCGCCATAGACCGGGAAGTGGCCGCCTGGAAGCCGCTCAAGGCCGACAGGAAGAGCAATTTCGTGCTCATCGACAAGCCCGAATGGCGCAAGGCCAAAGCGGCGACAAGCGCCGCGGCGGACGGCAGCGGGCAAGCCCCCGCCGTTTCCCCGGCCGCGGCCAGCAGCGGCAAGCCCATTTCCGCCACCGACAGGATAATGCGCATGCAGACCCTGCTGGCCCGCATGGGCTATGACGTGGGCAAGCCCGACGGCAGGATGGGCAACCGCACCGCCAACGCCATCCGCCTGTTCCAGCTTCAGGCCGGCCTGCCGGTCAACGGCCAGCCGACACCGCAGGTTCTGGAAATGCTCGAGAAGCGCTTCGGCTCCGGCTCGCCCAAGGCCTGACAGGCGGCCCATTCAGCGCGGAAACCACGAGCGGCGACCCCCGTTCCGGGGCCGCCGTTTTCTCGTCTCTGGCCTTTTTTCTCCACGGGGTTAATAATTACCCCATGACTGTCGGACGCATATCTGGCGCCCTCATGCTGGCGCTGCCCTTCTGGCTGGCGGCAGCCCTTGCCGTGGGCGGCCTGCCGTCGATGGCCGCGCCGGCCCTTGCCTGGGGGGTGCTCCTGCTGCTGTGGCGCGCCGCGGCGCTGTCGCGCCGCCCCGCGGGCGCGGCGGGGAGGGCGCTGCCCCCGGTGCTCGCCGCCGTCGCCGTGGCGGCGCTGTTGCTGCCCTTGCCCCTGTCTCTGGCCGCCCTGGCCTGCGCCCTGCTGATCGTGGGCGTCCTCGCCCTGCGCCGCGGCGAGGCCATGGACGCCGCCATGGACGCCGCCGCCCTGCCGCCCTTGCTGCTGATGACCGCCGCCGCCGTTTAGGGAGGTCAGTCCGTCATGGTGGAGCCGTTTCGCGCCAGCGGCGAAGGAGGGAATGGCCCTTGACCGGAATTTTCTTGGGCACCATTGGGCGAATGCGCGGAATAAGGACCGCCTTTCGTTCGCCGCCCCGTCAACCACCTGACGGAAAGTGACTGATTACTCATCTTGACATCATATTAGAAAAAACTAATATAAGGCCACGACAAGCACGATGCGGCTCGTGATGCGGTTCATCAAGCAGCCGGAAAGAGCGCTTTCGTTCATGCGGGGCCATCCCGGATGGACGTGGAGATCGCGCTCTTGTGTCGTGCCCGACCATTCAACAGGAGCAAGCGACATGAGCCTGAAACGCAATCTCAAGGAGGCCTACTCGCCGCTGTATTTCCTCGCCTCGCTCGGCGCGGGCGGCATGACGGTGGCCTTCTTCATGTATCTTTTCTACTTCATCCCCCACAAGGGCTCGCCCATACCGCGCTTTGAGCATCTCTACGCGGTCATGACTTCCGGCGGCTTTTCCCTCCAGCAACTGGTTGTCGTGGTGGCCCTGGCCGGTATCGTCTTCTTCGCTTGGATGCACTTCCGGCTTCTGGCCTGGAACATCTCCGAGTTCAACAGGTTCCGCCGCACCAAGGCCCATGAAAAACTGCGCACCACCCCGGCGGAAGTGCAGCTCATGGCCATTCCGCTCACCTATGCCATGGCCGTCAACGTCGGCTTTATCCTGGGCGCCCTGTTCGTGCCCGGCCTGTGGGGCGTGGTCGAATACCTCTTCCCGCTCGCGCTCGTCGCCTTTGGCGCCATCGGCATCCACGCGCTGAAAATCTTCACCGAGTTTTATTCGCGCGTGCTCACCGAGGGCGGTTTCGACAGCGTCAAGAACAACTCGCTGTCGCAAATGCTGGCTCCCTTCGCCTTCTCCATGATCGGTGTCGGCTTTTCCGCCGCCGGGGCCATGAGCCATAATCACGTCACTTCCGCCATAGGCCTCACTTTCGCCCTTGGCTTCAGCGCCATCGCACTGCTGCTGGCCGTGATCAAGATAGTCACCGGCTTTTCCGCCATGTTCGAGCATGGCGTGAACCGCGAGGCGGCGGTGTCGCTGTGGATCGTCATTCCCATCCTCACCGTGGTCGGCATCGCGCTGTTCCGCGTCTCCATGGGCATGCACCACAACTTCGGGGTTCACCTGCACCCGGCCCAGAACGCCAGCATGTTCGCCATCATCGTCTCCATCCAGGCCTTCTTCGGCCTGCTGGGGCACGCCGTGATGAAGCGCATAGGCTATTACGAAACCTTCATCTCCGGCGAGGGCAAGAGCCCGGTGGCCTATGCCGCCATCTGCCCGGGCGTGGCCTTCTTCGTCATGGGCAACTTCTTCATCAACTTCGGCCTGGTGACGACCGGCGTGCTGCCCAAGTTCTCGGTGGCTTACTTCCTCTTCTACCTGCCGCTGGTGTATCTGCAGGCAAAGACCATCGTGGTGCTGTTCAAGCTCAACAACAAGCTTCTCAAGAAGCAGCCTGAAGCAGACGCCGGGGCCAGCAAGCCACAGGCGGCCTGACCCGGCACGCGCCTTCATCACCGGCAAATGCCCCCGGCTTACCGCCGGGGGCATCTTCTGTTGCCGGTATCGGCGCAAGGCGTGTTTCAGGAGCGCTCTTCCGCCAGCGCCTCGCGGATCATCCTGCGCGTCTCGTCGATGCCGTAGAGGGCCACGAACGAGCCGAAGCGCGGCCCCCGTGACTGCCCCAGCAACACCTCGTAGAGGGCCTTGAACCAGTCGCGCAGGCTGTCGAACGGGTGCCCCTTGCCGACCTCGTAGACCACGTTCTGGATGGCCTCCGCCTCGGCATCCGGCGGCAGCTCCGCCAGCTTCTCCTCCAGCTCCGCCAGCGCCTCGCGCTCCATCTCCGTGGGCTTGCGGAAGCGCTTGGTGGGGCGCACGAAATCCTCGTAGTAGTTGATGGCGAATTCCACCAGCCTGTCCACCTCCGGGTGCGTCTCCGGCGACGCCCCCGGCGCGTAGCGGCGGATGAAGCCCCACAGTATCTCCTTGTCCTCCGAGTGCGAGGCCGACACCAGGTTGAGCAGCAGCGCGAAGCTCACCGGCATGTCCACCCTGGGCGGATTGCCGAGGTGAATGTGCCACACCGGGTTGGCCAGCTTGCGCGCCGCATCCTGCTTCTCGTAATTGCGCAGGTGGGCGTAATAGTCATCGACGTTTTGCGGTATGACGTCGAAATACAGCCGCTTGGCCGTCTTCGGCTTGTTGAACATGAACAGTTGCAGGCTCTCCGGCGTGCCATAGCGCAGCCATTCCTCGATGGTCAGCCCGTTGCCCTTCGACTTGGAAATCTTCTGCCCCTTGTCGTCGAGGAACAGCTCGTAGATGAAGCTCTCCGGCGGCTGCCCGCCGAGGATGCGGCAGATCTTCTGCCCCACCTTCACCGAATCGATGAGGTCCTTGCCCGCCATCTCGTAGTCCACCCCCAGGGCGAACCAGCGCATCGCCCAGTCGGGCTTCCATTGCAGCTTGCACGCCCCGCCGGTCACCGGCGTCTCGATCAGCTCGCCGCTGTCCGGGTCGCGCCAGATTATCGTGCCGTCATCCGGCCTCGTCTCCTCCACCGGCACCTGCATGACCACCCCGCTTCGCGGGTGAATGGGCAGGAAGGGCGAATACGTCTTGCGCCGCTCTTCCCCCAATGTCGGCAGCATCACCGCCATCACCTCGTCGAAGCGCTCCAGCATTTTCAGCAGCGCCTCGTCGAAGCGCCCGGAGGTGTAATAATCGGTTGACGAGGCGAACTCGTAGTCGAAGCCGAAATTGTCCAGAAAGGCCCTGAGCCGCGCGTTGTTGTGCGCCCCGAAGCTCTCGTGGGTGCCGAAGGGATCGGGCACCCTGGTCAGCGGCTTGCCGAGATTGGCCTCCAGCAGCTCCTTGTTGGGCACGTTGTCCGGCACCTTGCGCAGCGCGTCCATGTCGTCGGAGAAGCAGATCAGCCTGGTCTTCACGTCGGCCAGCGTCTCCAGCGCGTGGCGCACCATCTGGGTGCGCGCCACCTCGCCGAAGGTGCCGATGTGCGGCAACCCGGAAGGGCCATAGCCGGTTTCGAACAGCACCGGCCTGTCGGCGTCGCGCTCCTTCCGGCGCTCCAGGCGCTTGAGTATGCGCCGCGCCTCGGCGAACGGCCAGGCATTGGATTTTTCCGCTTCCGCGCGCAGGGCGGCGTCGATAGTGCTGTTCATCTGTAGCGACCTTGCATTGTCCCGCCGGCGAATGCCCCCATCCGCCCATTCATTCAATTCGAGCCCCAATGCTCTATGCCCCAAATCCCCAAAGATCAAGCACCCAGGCCAACCACCGCGTATCCATCGGGCGGGTCTCCAGTGGTGTTGAGGAAAATTATGGCCGTAGCCATCCCGTATTTTCGTCATCCCCGCAAAAGCGCACTGGTGTCCAAGAAAATTCCAGCCAAGGGCCACTCCCTTCTTCGTCATTCCCGCGAAAGCGGGAATCTATTCGGCTTTTCAATTGGTTGCGGCAGGGCCATAACTGCTCCGGCTGTGCACTCAACCCGCCATCCATGCTTTTTCGAAATGAATTGTGTCCCTCCTTGGGATCAGGAAAGGCACCCCGCACAGCATTTACGGCACCGCCATAACCAATTGAAATTCCGCATGGATTCCCGCTTTCGCGGGAATGACTCGTAGGGGTGTCCCTTATCAGTCAAAATTTTCTTGGACACCAGCGCGCTTTCGCCGGAATGACGAAGGAGGGGTGTCCCCATCAGGCAGGATTTTCTCGGACACCATTGGGCAGAGCCCTCGGACAAAAACATGTGAACGATGGATATTCACGCCCGCCCCATTCTATAGTGCGGCGGATGGATTCAACCGCCTTCATATCGGCCCTCTCCGAGGTGCCCGCCCTCGCCCCCGCCGGGGCTGGGGGGCGGCTGCATGAGGCTGCCTCCGCCGATGGGCCGCCGCCGGGGCAGGGGGGTGCAAGCGGGCGCTCGCGGTGCCGCGATCTCGCGGCCTCCGACGCCCTGCTCGCCCTCTCCGGCCGCCCCCACCTCGTCTGCCACGCCACGGCGCTGGCCGGGCGGCTGGCCGGGGCCTGCGGGCGGCGCGACTTTTCCTCCGCCCTGCTGGTGCGCCATTTCGATGTCGCCGAGCTTTTCGCCTTCGTCCTTCCGGCCTCTCTCGCCCCGCCCCTGCCGTCGGCCTTCGCCAAGGCGCTCGCCATGGAAGAACCATGCCCCGACGACGACCCGCGCGCCTTGCGCCTTGTCGCCGCCCGCCTGCTGGCCCATGCCGCGAGCGGCGACCTCCACCGCCCCGACCAGGCCCTCGAGCTGGCCGTTTTCCTGCAGGGGGCCAGGTGGCCATGGGCCGGCCTGCTGCTCAAGGCGCTGGAGGCAGGCCACGGCCTGAAGCCGAAGGGCTGGCAGCGCACCGGGCTGGAAGTATGGGAACGCCTGCCGGAATGGGAGGAGCCGCCGCCCGCCCCGCCCCCCGGCTCCCGCCCCGTGTCGCCGGAGGAGGCCCAAAAGCGCCTGCGCCGCGCTCTCGGCCCCGGGGCGGAGGCCCGCCGGCCACAGATGCAATACACCGCCGAGGTGGCCCGCGCCTTCGCCCCGCGCCCCTCCGAGCACGAGAACAACATCCTGCTCGCCGAGGCCGGCACCGGGCTGGGCAAGACGCTGGGCTACCTCGCCCCCGCCTCCCTGTGGGCCGAGGCCAACGCCGGGGCCGTCTGGGTGTCCACCTACACCAAGAACCTGCAACGGCAACTGCGCCATGAAACCGCCCGCCTGTGGCCCGACCCCGGCAAGCACCGCCGCCGCGTGGCGGTGCGCAAGGGGCGCGAGAACTACCTGTGCCTGTTGAACGCACAGGAGCGCTTCGCCTCCTTCTCCGCCAGCACCCCGCGCGGCGCGGCGCTGGCCGCCCTCATCGCCCGCTGGGCCCTGGCCTCCGCCGACGGCGACATGGTGGGCGGCGACTTCCCCGCCTGGCTCATGGGGCTGCTCAGCGAAAACGTCGCCGGCGGCCAGCTATCGCCCATGAGCCTCGGCCTCACCGACCGGCGCGGCGAATGCTCCCACGCCGCCTGCCCGCATTTCCGCAAGTGCTTCATAGAGAAGGCCCGCGTCAGGGCGGCCCGCGCCGACATCGTGATAGCCAACCACGCCGTGGTGCTGACCGCCGCGGCGGCGGACCTCATGCTGGGCGAAACCTCACCCGCCGGGGAAGCGCGCGAGACGGAATTCGCCCGCCTCGTGTTCGACGAGGGCCACCACCTGTTCGACGCCGCCGATTCCGCCTTCTCCGGCCACCTGACGGGCATGGAGATGGCCGAGCTGCGCCGCTGGCTGCGCGGCCCGGAGCAATCGCGCCGCCGTGGCCGCGGCCTGCGCGAGCGCCTTTCCGGCCTGGCCGAGGACAGCGAGGGGGGCAGGGGGCTGCTGCGCGCCGTGGAGGCCGCCGCCGCCCACCTGCCCGCCGCCGGCTGGCGGGCCCGCGTGTCCGGGGACAGCCCCCACGGCATAGCCGAGCTGTTCCTGTCGCTGGTCAGGGCCCACGTGCGCGCCCGCAACGCCAACCGCCCCGACGGGCTGGAGATGGAGGCCGACTGCCACCCCATGGGCGGGGAGCTGCTGGAGGCCGCCGAGAAGCTGGAGGCGACGCTCGGCGACCTGCAGGCGGTGATGAGCCGCCTCGCCGCCACCTTGCTGAAGCGGTTGCACGAGGAGGCCAGGGACCTCTCATCCTCCGAGCGCAACCGCCTGGAGGCCATCTCCCAGTCGCTGAACAGGCGCGGCGCGCTGCTCATAGGCGGCTGGCGCTCCATGCTGCGCCGCCTCATCGAGGAAGCCGCCGACGAGGGCCATGACGGGCGCTTCTGCCAGTGGTTCTCCATCAGCTTCTCCTTCGGCCAGGAATTCGACACCGGCCTGCATTCCCACTGGACGGACCCCACCATCCCGCTGGCCGAATGCGTGCTTTCCCGCGCCGACACGCTGGTCGTCACCTCCGCCACCTTGCGCGACAATCCCCCCGGCCAGCCCGACGACTGGCAAAGCGCCGAGACGCGCACCGGCGCCGCCCACCTGCCCTGGGCGGCGCGCCGCGTTTCCTTCCGCTCGCCTTTCGATTATGCCGGCAACGCCCGCCTGCTGCTGGTCAACGACCTGCGCCGCGACGACATGGATCAACTGGCCGCCGCCTTCCGCGAGCTGTTCATGGCCTCCGGCGGCGGCGCGCTGGGGCTGTTCACCGCCATCTCGCGCCTGCGCGCCGTCCACCGCCGCATCAGCGGCCCGCTGGCCGCCGCCGGCCTGCCGCTGCACGCCCAGCATGTCGATCCCATGGACACCGGCACCCTCTCCGACCTCTTCCGCTGGCAGGAGAATTCATCCATCCTCGGCACCGACGCCCTGCGCGACGGCGTCGATGTGCCCGGCCCCTCGCTGCGCCTGCTGGTCATGGAGCGCGTGCCATGGCCGGTGCCCACCATACTGGAGCGCGCCCGCCGCGCCGCCTTCGGCAACCAGCAATGGACCGACATGATGGTGCGCCTGAAACTGCGCCAGGCCTTCGGCCGCCTCATCCGCCGCGCCACCGACCGCGGCGTCTTCGTCATGCTCGACAACCGCCTGAGCAGCCGCTTCCTCACCGCCTTCCCCCCCGACGTCCCGGTGCGACGGCTGGGCCTGGCCGAGACCATAAGGGAAGTGCGCACGTTCACCGGGGCAGGGGAATGACCGGAAAACACCCCCCCCGCCACTCCCGCCGTCCCGACCCATGGCCACGCCGGGCCGGACAACCAAAAAACCCCGGCGCGGTGCCGGGGCCTTTTGGTGTGTGAGTGAGTAACCTGGAGTAATGGTGCTTGAATTCGCTTCGGGCCTATTGGCGCACCGTGTAGAGGGTGAACTCGCCGTTGCGGATGCGCTCGCCCAGCCCCTCGGCCATTTCCGCCACTTCTTCCTCGCCGTAGGCGGAAACCATCTCCGAGATGGCCGCGAACAGCGCCGCGGTGGCCACCGTGTCGGGGTGCAGGCCGTCATAGACCGCTTCCTCCCAGGCCTCGACGATGTAACGCATCGCCGCATGGCGCGAAAGCGTGCGCGAAACCCGCGCCTGCTCGCCGTCGTGCAATTTTTCTGGGCCTGTGTGCTTCACGCCTGTTTCTCCCGGGTCGCCGCATTGCTGGGGAACATCAACTGGCGTGGTTTCTATCATTCAATCCCGCCGCGTGGCGAGCAAAGGCTGAAAAAAGGGTTAACCCGGCGGCGTTCATCCGCCCCTCATTCGCCCCGCGATGCGCCGGATCACCCCGGCCGTCCCCGGCGTCATCGGCAGCCCGTCCAGCTCGTCCAGCCCCCACCACGCCGCATCCGCCGCGTCCGATGCCGCCCGTGGCTCGCCGCCCAGCCAGCGCCCGGCGAACACGCTGATCCGGTAATGGGCAGCCTCCGCCCCCTCGCCATCGCGCGGCCTGACATCGGTCACCTCGACGGGCCCGTCCGCCTCCGCCCGCACTCCGGTTTCCTCGTAAAGCTCGCGCAGGGCCGCATCCCGCGCCGTCTCGCCGGATTCCACCTTGCCGCCCGGCAGGCTCCACGCCCCGGCCCACGGCCCCTCGCCACCACGGCGCACCAGCAACACCTTGCCGCCGCGCACCACCGCGATGCTTGCCGCCGCCACCGGCTGCCGCCTGCTGTCATTCATCTCCGCGCATCCCCCGGCAGGCCGCCAGAACAAGAAAAAACCGGCGCGATGGCGCGCCGGTTCTTCATCCGTGAATGTTGGGGTCTGGTTTCAATAAATCTGAGTCCGGACCCTGATATGATGTCAGCCCCGGCGCTTCATGCTCCATGCCCCATGCACCGCGCCCGCCGCGATGGCCGCCTTGAGCACGTCGCCGGTAATGAACGGGGCGACGCCCAGCGCCAGCGCCTTGTCGAAGCCGGTAAAGGAGGCGAGCCAAGTCACGCCGGGGATGTATATCAGCGCCACGCCCGCCAGCATGACGGCCAGCGTGCCAACCAGCCCGCGCCCGGCGGCGAACCGTCCGACGAAGGCCGCCGCCAGCAGGAAGCCCAGGAGGTAGCCGCCGGTCGGCCCCGTCATGTAGGCCAGACCCCCGCCGGAGGCGAACACCGGCAGGCCAAGCGCGCCCTCGGCCAGGTAGAGCCCCACCGTGGCCACCGCCATGCGCGCTCCCAGGGCAGCGCCCAGCCCCAGCACCACCAGCACCTGCAAGGTCATCGGCACCGGCCAGAAGGGCACCTGCACCTTGGCCGAAAGCCACAGCAGCAGCGATCCCGTTATCACCGCAAGCGCCCGCATCGGCAGCGAATTGATGGAAATCAGCGAAATACCACCCGTGGTGGTCTGGGCGTTGGCGTTCATGAGCAGTTGTCCTCGTTGTCGTCACGCACGCGCCGCGCAAGCGCTCCACCGCAAGCGCGCCGCCTTTCTGCCCCCCAAGGTATATTGATTAACGCCGCCGCCGGCAAGGGGCCTTGGCTGGAACGATCAGGCCTTCACCGCCTGCATCTCGGCCCGCACCTGCTGGCGCAGCAGATCGATGGAGATCAGCTTGCCGCCGCGCCGCACCTGCCAGAAGGTCCAGCCGTTGCACGCCTGCGCCCCTTGCGCCTGCGCCCCCGCCTTGTGGATGGAGCCGCTTATCCCGTGGCCGCTCAGCGAGCCGTCGGCGCGCACCCGCACGGCGATGCGCCCGCTGGGATCGACCAGCGTCTCCCCCGGCTTTATCAGCCCCCGCTCGATCAGCGCCCCGAAGGGCACCCGCGGCTGGGCCCGCTTGCCCTTCATGGTTTCCACCGCCGCCTCGGACAGCGGCCTGATGGCGGCGATGCGCTCGCGCGCCGCTTCCGCGTAGGTTTCGTCGCGCTCCACGCCGATGAAATGCCGCCGCAGCCGCCGCGCCACCGCCCCGGTGGTGCCGGTGCCGAAGAACGGATCGAGGATCACGTCGCCCGGCTGCGAGGTGGCCAGTATCACCCGGTGCAACAGGCTTTCGGGCTTCTGCGTCGGGTGCAGCTTGCCGCCGTCCGCCTTCTTCAGCCGCTCGCCGCCGTTGCATATGGGCAGCAGCCAGTCGGAGCGCATCTGCAAGTCGCCGTTGAAGGCCTTCATGGCGTCGTAGTTGAAGCGGTATTTCGACTTTTCCGAGCGCGCCGCCCAGATCAGCGTCTCGTGGGCATTGGTGAAGCGCCGCCCGCGGAAATTGGGCATCGGGTTGCTCTTCAGCCAGATGACGTCGTTGAGCAGCCAGAAGCCGAGATCCTGAAGCGCCGTGCCGACGCGGAAGATATTGTGATAGGAGCCGATCACCCACAGCGCCCCGTCGCTCTTCAGCACCCGCCGGCACTCGGCCAGCCAGGCGCGCGTGAAGGCGTCGTAGGCGGCGAACGAATCGAAGCGGTCCCACTCGTCGCTCACCCCGTCCACCCGCGACTGGTCGGGGCGCGTCAGCTCGCCGTTCAGTTGCAGGTTGTAGGGCGGATCGGCGAACACCAGGTCGATGGAGCGCGAGGGGATCTTGCGCAGCTCCGCCAGGCAATCCCCCACCAGCACCTTGTCGAGCAACGGCCCGATCTCGGCCTTTGTTTCCGCGCCCATGTCCCCGCTCCCTGATACTCTCCAGACTCACCACGGGGAGGCAATCCCTCCCCGCTGTTGCCTGAATCATAGGAGTCAGGGGACTCGCATGTGAATCGATAAGGGCAAACATGGTTAACGCCCCCGCCGCTCTTCGAGCGCCGCCAGCGCCTCGCGCACCGGCTTGTAACAGCGCCTGTGCTGCGGGCAGGGGCCAAGGCGCATCAGCGCCTCGCGGTGGGCGGCCACCGGGTATCCCTTGTGGGCGGCGAAGCCGTAGCCGGGGTATTGCTCGTCGAGCCGGCGCATTATCCTGTCGCGCGTCACCTTGGCGATTATCGAGGCCGCGGCGATGGACACGCTGGTGGCGTCGCCGCCGATGACCGTGCGGCATCGGCAGGGAAGGTCAGGCGCGCGGTTGCCATCGACCAGCGCCAGCTTCGGCGGCTCCCCCGGCAGCTCCTCGAGGGCCCGCGCCATGGCCCACATCGTCGCCCCCAGTATATTGAGCCGCTCTATGACCTCCACCCCGGCGATGCCGACGCCCACCCGCGCCCGCGCCATTATCTCCTCGTGCAGCGCCTCGCGTGCCGCCTCGGAGAGTTTCTTGGAATCGTCTATCCCCGTAGGAATGTCTCTCCCGTCGAGCACCACGCAGGCGGCCACCACCGGCCCGGCCAGCGGCCCGCGCCCCGCCTCGTCGATGCCGCACACCGGCGCCAGCCCCTCGCCGAGGGCCTCCCTCTCCAGACCGAAATGCGCTTTCGCCCCGGCTTCCTTGCCGCCGGTTCTCTTGCCCTTGCCGCTCATGAGCATCACTGTGGCCGCCCCCGCCGTTTCAGGCAAGCCAGTCAGCCGCCGTTTCCACAGGCCCGCCGTCCCTGCACCCGGCACCGTCATCGAACATCGCCTCCACCACCTTCATCGCCTTCCCCGAACAGCCCCGGCAGCTCCGGCTGTTCGGCGCGTGGCCGTGGCGGCCGGAACTGGCGCACGCTCAGCATCTGTCCGCGCCTGAGCAGCCCCAGCCGCCGCGCCGCCAGCTCGAAGCGCCGCCCGATGGCCCAGGCATACGGCCCCGCCCCCTTCATGCGCCGCCCGAAGCGCCCGTCATAATCACGCCCGCCCTGCATGGAGCGCACCAGCGACAATATGTGCGAGGCCCGCCCCGGCAGCAGGTCCACCAGCCACTCGCGGAACAGCCCCGATATTTCGCGCGGCAGCCGCAGCATGGTGTAACCGGCCGCCCGCGCTCCCGCCGCCTGCGCCGCCGCCAGTATCTTCTCCAGCTCGTGATCGGTGAGCGCCGGGATCACCGGCGCGGCCATGACCACCACCGGTATGCCTTCCTCGGCCAGCTCGCCGATGGTTTCCAGCCGCCGCTCCGGCGCGCCCGCCCGCGGCTCCATCATGCGCGCCAGCTCCCTGTCGAGGGTGGTTATTGATATGGCCACCCTGACCAGCCCGCGCCGCGCCAGCCGCCGCAATATGTCCTTGTCGCGCGTCACCAGCGGGGATTTGCTGATCACCACCACCGGCTGGCCGAATTCCTCCGCCACCTCCAGCAACTGCCGCGTCAGCCGGTATTGCCTCTCCGCCGGCTGGTAGGCGTCGGTATTGGGGCCGATGACCACCGGGCCGGGCCGCCATGCCGGATGGCGCAGCTCGCGGGCGAACAGCCGCGCCGCGTTCACCTTGGCGCTGATGCGGCTTTCGAAATCCAGCCCCGGCGACAGGCCGAGAAAGGCATGCGTCGGCCGCGCGTAGCAATAGATGCAGCCATGCTCGCACCCCCGGTAGGGATTGACCGAGCGGCTGAAACATATGTCCGGTGAATCGTTGCGCGTGATTATGGTGCGCGCCACTTCCTCGCTGATGGTGGTCTTCAGGCGCTCCCCGGCCAGCCGCTCCAGCCCGCCCCAGCCATCGTCCTCCGCCTGCCGCGCATGCGCCTCGAAGCGCCCGCCGCGGTTTGAACGCGCCCCGCGCCCGCGCAGGGAGCGCGCCTCCGCCTCGCCATGGGCCACCGTGCCGCGCCAGCCGGGCACCCGCACCATGGCCTCCCCCGCCGGCGCAAGCCTGGCCCCGGCCATGTCGGAGAAGCCACCAGCACCCCCCGGTTCGCCCCGCCCGTCCGCCATGCCGCCAGCATCAGGGGAGCCGCCGGGGGCAGAGGGTGCGCCATGCCCGGTATGTATGTCCTTGCCTTCCGCCATGTCTCAAAGGATAGCGGAACAATAAGAACAAATCAAGAACATTTATGATCGTGGGGATAACTTCAGGAAGCGGCGCCCTGTTCCTCCGCCAGAGCCGGCAGGGAAATGGTCACCCGCGTGCCTTCGCCCTCGCGGCTGTCTATCTCCAGCCTGCCGCCGTGCAT
>CAZXTT010000250.1:0-2229 GCA_964643775.1 uncultured Rhizobiaceae bacterium
GGTTATTTCCTTTTCCGTGGCGATGGGCTCAACCGTGGCCATGAACAGCCTCCCTGAAAGCGAATGGACTTTTGCCATGCTATAACATTTATTCCGTGGCATGAATGAGATGTTCCGGCCAATGGTGAACGGGACGGATGAAGGAGCAGGCAGGCTCGAACCCATGAGCATCTTCCGCGACATGCACGCCTTCGCGGCCCGCGCCCGCGCCCGGCTGTCGGCGGACGCGCCGCGCCTCGACGGCGACCTGCGCCCGGCGGCGGTGCTCGTCCCGGTGATCGACCGCCACCCCGTCCCCACCGTCCTGCTCACCATGCGCCCGCTCTCCATGCCCCATCACGCGGGGCAGGTGAGCTTCCCCGGCGGCGTCATGGAAAGGGGCGAAACCCCCATGCGGGCCGCCCTGCGCGAGGCCCGCGAGGAAACCGGCCTCGCCCCCGAAATGGCCGACCCGCTGGGCTTTCTCCCCGCCCGCCCCACCGGCACGGGATTTTGCGTCGCCCCGCTGGTGGCGCGCATAGACCCCTCGTTCGCCCCCATCCCCTGCCCGCGCGAGGTGGAGGAGGTCTTCGAAATCCCCCTGCCTGACCTCATGAACCCCGACGGCCACGCCCGCGAATACATCCACACCCGTGACGGAATGCGCGTCTACTGGGTCATGCGCCACGATGGCCGCCGCGTCTGGGGGGCGACCGCCGCCATGCTGCGCGCCTTGTGGGAGCGCCTGTCATGAACGAAACCGGTGGCATGAAGGAAACAGGCGGCATGAAGGAAACGAACGGCAAGCCCCGGCTGCCCGCGCTCACCGGCCAGCCGTGGCTGCTGGATCCGGTGTTGCAGGAATTGCTGCGCGCCCTCGGCGGCGACCATCAGGCGCGCGTCATCGGCGGCGCGGTGCGCAACGCCCTGATGGGCGAGCCGGTATCCGATGTCGACATAGCCACCGTCCATCCGCCGCAGGAGGCCATGAAACGCGCTCGCGAGGCGGGCTTTTCCGTTCACCCGGTGGGGCTGGAGCATGGCTCCGTGGTGGTCAGCAAGCGCGGGCGCGCCTTCGAGGTCACCACCTTGCGCCGCGACGTGGAAACCGATGGCCGCCACGCAGTGGTCGACTGGACGGACGACTGGCGGGCCGACGCGGCGCGCCGCGATTTCACCGTCAACGCCCTCTACGCCGATTCCCGTGGCCGCATCCACGACCCGCTGGGCGGCCATGCCGACCTGGTGGCCCGCCGCCTGCGCTTCATCGGCGACGCGGGCAAGCGCATCGAGGAAGACTACCTGCGCATCCTGCGCTATTTCCGCTTCTGGGCCCGCTATGGCGAGGGCGACCCCGACGAGGAGGCGCTGGCCGCCATCAGCGCCCGCCGCGCCGGGCTCGAGCGCATCTCGCGCGAGCGCATCCGCGCCGAGCTGGCCCGCCTGCTCGTCGCCCCGCGCGCTCTCGAGGCGCTCCTGCACATGGCCGACGCCGGGGTGCTCGATCATACCCTGCCGCCCTCGTGCGAGCGCGATTTCACCACCCTTGCCCGCATGGCCGCCGACGACCGGCGGCACGGCCTCGAGCCGGACTGGATACTGCGCCTTGCCGCCCTGTGCGGCCCCGCCACCGGCGGCCTGCCCAGGGCGCTGCGCCTGTCGCGCGCCGAGGCGGCGCTGCTTGCCTTTTTGCGCGACGCCACCCCGCCGGAGGAACGCCGCGACTGGCGGCCCTTCGTCTTCGAACACGGCAACGAGGCGGCGCTGGCCGCCGTGCGCCTGTGGCATGCCCGCGGGCTGTTGAGCGATGACGAATTCGCCGCCGCGCTGCGGGTGGCCCGCCACTGGCAGCCGCCGCATTTCCCCCTCACCGGCAAGGACGTGATCGCGGCGGGGATTGCGCCGGGGCCGCGCGTCGGGCAAATTCTGCGCGCCACCCGCGAGCGCTGGCTGGCGAACGGCTTCAAACCGCGCAGCCGCGAAAAACTGCTCGAAATGATGAAATCGCTGGCAAGGGATGAAGGATCATGAGCGACGATGCCCCCGGGGCCGCCCTGATAACCGGCGCCGCCCGCCGCATTGGCCGCGCCATCGCCCTCAAGCTGGCCAGCGAGGGATACGCGCTGGCCCTCCATTACCGCTCCTCCGAAACCGAGGCGCGAGAGCTGGCCGGCGAGATAGCCGCCATGAACGTCCCCGTGGCGCTGGTGCGGGGCGATCTCGCCGACGAGGAAGCGCCGCTGAAGATCG
>CAZXTT010000251.1:0-2259 GCA_964643775.1 uncultured Rhizobiaceae bacterium
CTTGCCGAAGGCCTGCGCCGCCTCGGCCAGCCGCAGGATGGGCTTTATCTGCTTGTGCAGGAAGATGACCGCCAGCAGCAGCAGGAACAGGGTGGCGGCGGCCAGCCACATGAGGAATATATAGGTGGAAGAGGCATAGACGCGCTTCAATGCCGGCCGGAAATGAAATATCACCCCCTCGTCCACCTGCACGCGAATATCCACGAATCCGTCACGGGCGCTGGTATCGAGCCAGAAGGGCCGCCCCGGCGCATAGCGGGTGACATATTTCGACAGCCGGTAGTGCAGTATGGAAAACCTTGGACGCGGGCGCGGCGGCGGCAATACTCCGCGCTCCACCACGAAATTTATTTTCAGCTTCTCGTTGACCAGTCTCTCCAGCTCCCTGACCGCCTGTTCGTCCCGCGGTCCCTTGTCGTAGAGCTCCACGATCATGCCGATTTCGCGCCCCAGCGATTTCGACAGGCTCTTGGTCACCCGCTCCCAGTGGCGCTCCAGGAAGATGCCGGCGATTATCGTCTGCAACAGGATCATCGGCGCGATGACGATTATCATCGAGCGCCGATACAGCCCTTCCGGCAGGTGGCGCTCGAGAAAACGGTTGAACCGCCACCACAGGCCATGACGCTTGCCATCATCCGGCGCTGCGGCCACGCCCCGCCCCCTCGCATCAGGCCGCCTGCTCATGACGCCTCTCCCGGGCCATGCAAGGCGCCGCTCACCAGCGCATAGCCCTCGCCGCGTATGGTCAGCAGGTGGCGCGGGTTGGCCGGATCGTCCTCGATCTTGCGCCGCAGGCGGTTGATCTGCACATCCACCGCGCGCGGGTTGTCGCCGCCGCCGGGCGGGGTCAGCTCCCCACGGCTCACCGCCTGCCCCATGCGCGCCGCCAGCACCCGCAGCATCTCGCGCTCGCGCCCGGTCAGCCGCACCAGCTCCCCGGCGCGGCGCAACTCGCCACTGGCCATGTCGAACACGCATTCCCCGAAGCGGATTTCCCCGCCGTCACGGCCACTGCCGCCGCCACCACGGCGCAGCATGGCGCGCAGGCGCAGCAACAGTTCCTCCGGCTCGAAGGGCTTGACCATGTAGTCGTCACTGCCCGCCGCCAGCCCCCTGATGCGGTCTTCCGGGGCGGCCAGCGCCGAAAGCAGCAGGATGGGCATGTCGAGGCCCTCGCGGCGCAGCGATTGCATCATCTCCAGCCCGCTTTCGCCGGCCATCATGATGTCCAGCACCATGATGTCGAAAACCATGCGCGAGAGCTTTTCGCGCGCTTCCTCGGCGCTGGCGGCGGAGGTGGCGCGGAAGCCGTTGCGCCGCAGGTAGGCGCAAAGCAGGTCGCGGATGCGCGTGTCGTCATCGACGATCAGCACATGCGGCAGCTCATCCATCGCCCTCCTCCCAGCCGGTCAGCCGCCGCACCATCTGCCGCTCCTCGGCATCGGTTATCTCCATCAGCGTGCGGCCAAAGGCATCGGCCGCCCGCGGCCCGGCGTTTCGCAAGGCCCGCGACAATCGCTCTATCTGCGGAGCCGCCAGCCTCTCGTGCAATGACCGCCCCTTTTCGGTCAGGAACAGCAGACGCTGGCGGCGGTCCTTCTCGCCCTCTTCCTGGTAAACGTAACCGCGCTCGATCAGCTCGCGCAGCACCCGCCCCAGGCTCTGCTTGGTAATGCCGAGAATGGCCAACAGCTCCGAAACCTTGAGCCCCGGATGGCGGCCGGTAAAATGAAGCACCCGGTGATGGGCCCGCCCCATGCCGATTTCCGCCAGCAGGGCATCGGGGTCGGAAGTGAAATCCCGGTAGGCAAAGAACAGAAGCTCCATCAGCGCCACCACCCGCTGCTGCTCAACATCGCGTGCATCATCTTTCATAACGTCATCCGCCATCGGCCAAATCTTTCAATGCAAGATACGTCAGCCATATTGACATATTTTGGCGCAAATGTAATCTCTCTGTCATTATAGCGCATGCGGCGCTAAAGGCGGCAACCACGCACATGGCGGGAGACCGGGCCGATGGCTGATACTTCATTTGACAAGTTCGAAGGCGAGATCTGGCTGGATGGCGAGTTCGTGCCGTGGGCCGACGCGCGGCTGCATGTCCTCAGCCATGGCCTGCATTACGCCTCGGCGGTGTTCGAGGGCGACCGCGCCTATGGCGGCAGGATATTCAAGCTCGAGGAACACACCGCGCGGCTGTTCGAATCCGCCCGCATGCTGGACATGAAGATCCCCTTCTCCGAGGAGGAGATC
>CAZXTT010000252.1:0-2418 GCA_964643775.1 uncultured Rhizobiaceae bacterium
GCCCATTCACCGCGCAAGGGGAAACGCGCGCGAACAGGCCGCAATGCCGCGCGCGAGAGTGAACCCAGACGCGCACAAACGCCTGGGCAAGAAAAAACCGCCACGGCCAGGACGGCCATGGCGGCGATCGCGGAGATGGCGATGCCTCAGGCGGCGCATGCATTTCGCTGCTGATAAGAGCACAGATGTTCAACCGCGCGCTGGGCATGGGCGGCGGCGGAGAAGATGGCCCGCTTGTCGTGCTTCAGCACGGCCAGCCAGCTGTCGATGTAGGCGGCATGATCCTCGCGAATCTCCGGCGTTATGCCAAGCTCGGCACAGAGGAAGGCGGCGCCGATCTCGGCCACGAGTTCCTCGCGGGCATAGCCCTCGTCGCCATGGCGCTTGCGGCCAAAGTTCCGGTTCAGGCGGGAGGGATGGCGCGTCCAGTGCGTCATTTCGTGCGCCAGCGTGGCGTAATAGCTCTCGCGATCACGGAAGCACTCGATGGGCGGCATCCGCACGTAGTCAGGCTCCAGCGCGTAAAAGGCCCGCGCCCCGCCATGGCGGATATCGGCGCCGGTCGCTCCGAAAAAGGCCTCCAGGGCTTCATCACGTTCGATGCCCGGATTGACCGGTTCGGGCGTGGCATGGAAGCGCTCAGGCAGCCCGTCGATCTGCTCGACATTGAAGACCGTGTAGGCCTTCATGAACGGGATGGCGTGCTCGATCTCCTCGCCGGTGTCGGGGTCGATCTCGGAGCGGATGAAGCTGTCGGCATAGACAACCGTCTCGCCACGCTCGCCCTTGCGGACATGGCCGCCAAGCTCGCGGGCCTGGCGGAAGGTCATCCAGCGATTGGAGACGAAGCCGCGCTCGACGCCGGCGGCCCACAGCAGAATGACATTCATGCCCTGATAGGGTTCGCCATTGTGGCGCACCGGCCTGCTGATGCGCCCGGCCAGGTGCTCGGCGTTCCAGGGCTTCATCCAGGTAAGTTCGCCTTTTTCCAGGTCGGCGATGATCTTGCTGGTAACGCGCGTGTAGATATCCTGGCGGGATGTGGTGTTGTTCGTCATGACTGGTCTCCTTGTCTTCAGGTTTTCCGAAAGGACGCGGAAGACCAGGGGCCGACAGGAGACGGGCGATCACCCTCGCCAAGAGGGCCACGGGCAACACGGAACCGGCGCGGGCCGCCCGTTGATCGCCCGGCCCCGCGGCCCCATGCAGCGTCATGACCAGAGGAAAACCGACAAGGAGACACAAGGAGACAGGATGACCTGAAGACGAACGGGCTTCCCGCCCACCAGTGCATGCACGCAAAACAGCAAGGGAATATCCGCCACCTTGCGACAACAACGGCAATAGCACGTGGAACACCATGGCTGCCCTTGGATCACGCTTGAACAAAGCCCATTGAAAGGCACGAGCTGATTGCCGAGGATGAAGTCACCTGCAACCAAGGCGAGGTGGCGGTGGCTGAGCTTCCTGACAAATCACGGGTTATCCACAGGCAACGGCGGCACATGAAGGCCGGCAATGTCTCGTGTGATGAGCGGCTGCGGCGCATCGTGCGGGTATTGGCGCGGCAACTGGCGCGCGAGCATTACGCAAGGGCTTGCACGCAACGGGACAAGGATTCAAAATGCGGGAAATGAACCCAGCAGGAGAGCCGCCATGCCGACCGTCGCGCTTTATGCCCGTTACTCATCCGACCACCAGCGCAACGCCTCCATCGAGGATCAGCTGCGCATCTGCCGCGAGCGCGCGCAGCGCGAAGGCTGGCGCATCATCGACAGCTACAGCGACCGCTCCATCTCCGGCGCCAGCCTCATCCGCCCCGGCATTCAGGCGCTGATGGCCGATGCGCAAGCGGGGCGCTTCGACATCGTGCTGGCCGAATCCCTCGACCGCATCTCCCGCGACCAGGAAGACATCGCCGGTGTCTACAAGCGCCTCAGCTTCATCGGCGTGCGCATGGTTACCATCTCGGAAGGCGAGATCAACGAGCTGCACATCGGCCTGAAGGGCACCATGGGCGCGCTCTACCTCAAGGACCTGGCCGAAAAGACGCGCCGGGGCCTGCGCGGGCGCATCGAGCATGGCAAGTCGGGCGGCGGCAATTCCTATGGCTATCGCATCGTCCGCCGCGTCGGCCCCGATGGCGAGCCGATCCGCGGCGAGCGGGAGATCGACCCCGACGAGGCCCGCATCGTGCGGCGCATCTTCACCGATTACGCAAAGGGCAAGTCCCCCCGCGCGATAGCCCATGAACTCAACGCCCAGGGGATCAAGGGCCCGCGTGGCCGCGGCTGGGGGCCGAGCACCATTCTCGGCAACGTCAAGCGCGGCAATGGCATCCTCAACAACGAGCTATACATTGGCCGCCTGATCTGGAACCGCCAGCGCTTCCTGAAGGACCCCGATACCGGCAAGCGC
>CAZXTT010000253.1:0-1634 GCA_964643775.1 uncultured Rhizobiaceae bacterium
TTCGGGAGCAGGGGGTCGGCAGTTCGAATCTGCCCACTCCGACCAACACGAAGCGGCGGCTCCATGACGGGGCCGCCGCCTTCATTTCTCCGGCCATGTCATCTCCGCCCCGGCCAGCAGCGCCGCCACCGCCATGACCAGCCCCTCCCGCCCGTGCAGCGGCAGCTCGTGCGAGACCTCCCCGCCGTCGCCCATGCGCCGCTCATCGGCCAGCTCGCGCGCCGCGGTCAGCAGCCCGCCGTGGCTCAGCGTTTCGCCGTCGTGAAGGATTGCCGCCGCGTCATCGGCGGCGCGCTCCACCGCGTCGAACCTCTCCGGCTGCACCATCTGCAACATGAAGAAACTGCCCCGCCACTCGCCGCGCAGGCTGACCAGCCGCGCCCCGGCCCCTTTCGCCGCCCCGGCCAGCGCCTCCTTCCCGCCGGGGTCGCATATGACCACCGCCGGCGAAGTCCCGCCAATCAGCCCGGCCACCGCCTCCGCCTCCATCTCCATGCCCAGCGGCCGAAACACGTATCCGCCGCGCAGGCAGGCCAGGAAAAGCCCCAGCGTCTCGGGGCTTTTCTCCACCTGCGCCATCACCGCGGAGCCGGGCCGCGCCCCCAGCCGCCACAGGGCCCGCGCCATGCGCGCCGCCATCTTGTCCATGTCGGAAAAGGAAAGCCGCCGCGGTTCCTTGCCCCGCGTGACGAGGCAGGCGGCGTCATCCCGCGCCCGGTCCCCGAAGATGGCGTCATGAAGGTGGTTGCTCATCATGCATACCTGTCGAGAATGACATCCAGCGCCCGCGTCGGCAGCACGCGGCGCAACACGGCCATTGCATGGGTCGGCAGGGTGACGAAATAGCGCGCCTTGGGGCGCGGGCTTTCGGTGGCGTGGACGAGCTTCTTCAGCACCGCCTCCGGCGGCAGCTTGAAGGGATTGGGCTTGCCGCCGCGCATTTTCTCCTGCCGCGCCTCGTATTGCTCCCTGTAGGGCGAATGCTCCACGTCTATGGTCTCGTCGAAGCGCCTCATGGCGTTTTCCAGGAACTTCGACCATATCGGCCCCGGCTCTATGAGCGACACGTGAATGCCCGAGCCGCGCAGCTCCAGCCGCAGGGTGTCGGAAAGCCCCTCGATGGCGAACTTGCTGGCGTTGTATGCGCCGCGCCAGCGGGCCGCCACCAGCCCCAGCACCGACGAGTTGTTGACTATCCGCCCCTCGCCGCGCGCCCGCATCATGGGGATGACCAGCCGCGTCAGCTCGTGCCAGCCGAAGACGTTGGTTTCGAACTGGGCCCGCAGCAGCTCGCGCGTTATGTCCTCCAGCGCCCCCAGTTGCCCGTAGGCGCCGTTGTTGAACAGCGCGAGCAGCCGCCCGCCGGTCAGGTGCGCCACCTCGCCGACGCAGGCCTCGATGGACTGCGGCTCGTCGTAATCCAGGTGCAGCGCCTCCAGCCCCATGGAGCGCAGCTCCTCCATGTCCTCCTCGCGCCGCGCCGTGGCGAACACCCGCCACCCGCGCGCCTTCATCCCCAGCGCGCAAGTCCGCCCGATGCCGGAGGAACAGCCGGTTATCAATATGCTGCGCTCGTCACCCATGCCCCATGCTTGCCGCCATTCCCGGCGTGGGTCAAGGATGTTGGTGGACGG
>CAZXTT010000254.1:0-7368 GCA_964643775.1 uncultured Rhizobiaceae bacterium
GATCATGCAGCCGGTGGGCGACCGCTCCAAGGTGGTCATCGAGCCGATGCTCACCGATCAGTGGTTCGTCAGGGCCGAGGTGCTGGCCAGGCCGGCGCTGGAGGCGGTGAAAAAGGGCGATACCACCTTCTTCCCCAGGAACTGGGAGAAGACCTATTTCAACTGGCTGGAGGACATCCAGCCGTGGTGCATCTCGCGCCAGCTGTGGTGGGGGCACAGGATACCGGCGTGGTATGGCCCCGATGGCGAGATATTCGTCGCCCATGACGAGCAGGAGGCCCATGACAAGGCCAAGGCCCATTACGGCAAGGAAGTGGAGCTGAAGCGCGACCCGGACGTGCTCGATACCTGGTTCTCCTCCGCCCTGTGGCCGTTCTCGACCCTGGGGTGGCCGGACGATACGCCGGAACTCAAGCGCTACTATCCCACCTCGGTGCTGGTCACCGGGTTCGACATCATCTTCTTCTGGGTGGCGCGGATGATGATGATGGGGCTGCACTTCATGAAGGACGTGCCGTTCCGCGATGTCTACATCCACGCCCTGGTGCGCGACGAGCACGGGGCCAAGATGTCCAAGTCGAAGGGCAATGTCATCGACCCGCTCGACCTGGTGGACAAGTATGGGGCCGACGCCATCCGCTTCACCCTTGCCATCATGGCCGCCATGGGGCGCGACATCAGGCTCTCCGAGAGCAGGGTGGAGGGCTACCGCAACTTCGGCACCAAGCTGTGGAACGCGGTGCGCTTCCTGGAGATGAACGAGGTGGGGCGTTATCCCGCTTTCGACCCGGCCTCGCCGAGGCTGGCGCTCAACCGCTGGATAATCTCCGAGGCCACCCGCACCGGCGAGAAGCTCACCCGTGCCCTCGACGACTACCGCTTCAACGACGCCGCGGCGGCCATCTATCACTTCACCTGGGATGTCTTCTGCGACTGGTATCTGGAGCTGATAAAGCAGGTGCTGAAGGAGGGCGACGCGGCGGCGCGGGAGGAAACCCGCGCCACGGCGGCCTACGTGCGCGATGTGATACTGAAGCTGCTGCATCCCTTCATGCCCTTCATCACCGAGGAGCTTTGGCGGCTCACCGGCGGCGAGGGCTTCCTGATGCACGCAAGCTGGCCGCAGGGCGACGCGGCGCTCGTCGACGAGGCGGCCATGGCCGAGCTAGACTGGGTCATCGGCTTCATCCGCTCCATCCGCTCGACGCGCGCCGAGATGAACGTTCCGGCGGGGGCGCGAATACCGGCGGTGCTGGCCGGGGCCGGTGGCGAAAGCCGCAGACGGCTGAAGGAATGGCAGGCCGAGATCATGCGCCTGGCGCGGCTGAGCGAGGTTTCGCTGGCCGACGAGGTGCCGGAAAAGGCCGCCCAGATCGTCCACGGCGAGGCCATAATCGCCCTGCCGCTGGAGGGCGTCATCGACATAGACGCCGAGCTGAAGCGGCTGGACAAGGAGATACAGGCGGCTGAAAAGGAGACAGGATCGCTCAAGGGCAGGCTGTCGAACGAGAACTTCCTCGCCAAGGCCAGGCCGGAGGTGGTGGAGCAGACCCGCGGCCGCCTCGAGGAGATGGAAGCGAAACTGGTGAAGCTCAACGAGGCGCGCGAGCGCATCGCCGCAATGGCCTGAGGACAGGCAGACGACAGGACAGGCATAATGGACGCAACCGCCATCGAAATCATCGACACCCGCACCCCCGACCCGAAGAACTTCATCGAGGGAGCGACCGGCGAGTGGGAGGTGGTCATCGGCATGGAGGTTCATGCCCAGGTCAGCTCCAACGCCAAGCTGTTCTCCGGCGCTTCCGCCGAGTTCGGCGGCGCGCCCAATACCCACGTGTCGCTCGTCGATGCCGCCATGCCCGGCATGCTGCCGGTGATCAACGAGTTTTGCGTCGAGCAGGCGGTGCGCACCGGGCTGGGGCTCAAGGCGCGGATAAACCTGCGCTCGGTGTTCGACCGCAAGAATTATTTCTATCCCGACCTGCCGCAGGGCTACCAGATCTCGCAGTTCAAGCACCCCATCGTCGGCGAGGGCACGGTCATCATCGAGGTGGACGGCGAGGAGATAGCGGTGGGCATAGAGCGCCTGCACCTGGAGCAGGACGCCGGCAAGTCCATCCACGACCAGCATCCGTCCATGTCGTTCGTCGATCTCAACCGCTCCGGCGTGGCGCTGATGGAGATCGTTTCCAGGCCCGACATGCGCTCGGCGGAAGAGGCCAAGGCATACGTGAGCAAGCTGCGCACCATCTTGCGCTATCTCGGCACCTGCGACGGCAACATGGAGCAGGGCTCCCTGCGCGCCGACATCAACGTCTCGGTGCGCCGCCCCGGCGGCGAGTTCGGCACCCGCTGCGAGATCAAGAACGTCAACTCCATCCGCTTCATCGGACAGGCCATAGAATACGAGGCGCAGCGCCAAGTGGACATCCTCGAGGACGGCGGCGTGATAGACCAGGAAACGCGCCTGTTCGACCCGAGGAAGGGCGAGACGCGCTCCATGCGCTCCAAGGAGGAGGCCCACGATTACCGCTATTTCCCCGATCCCGACCTGCTGCCGCTGACCTTCAGCCAGGAATGGGTGGACGGGATAGCGGCCTCCCTGCCGGAACTGCCGGACGAGAAGAAGGCGCGCCTGATGAAGGAATACGGCCTTAAGAGCTATGACGCCTCGGTGCTGGTGGGCGACCCGGCCAATGCCGATTACTTCGAGCAGGTGGCCGCCGGGCGCGACGGCAAGCTGGCCGCCAACTGGGTGATAAACGAGCTATTTGGCCGCCTGCGCAAGGAGGGGCTGGGGATAACGGAAAGCCCGGTGTCCGCCGGGCAGCTCGGCAAGATCATCGACCTCATCAAGTCCGGCGACATCTCCGGCAAGATCGCCAAGGAGCTGTTCGAGATCGTGTGGAGCGAGGGCGGCGACCCGGAGGAGATCGTCGAGAAGCGCGGCATGAAGCAGGTGACCGATCTCGGGGCCATCGAGAAGGCGGTGGACGAGATAATCGCCGCCAACGCCGACAAGGCCGAGCAGGTCAAGGACAAGCCCAACATGATAGGCTGGTTCGTGGGCCAGGTGATGAAGGCGACACAGGGCAAGGCCAACCCCAAGGCGGTCAACGAACTGCTGCGCAAGAAGCTGGGCCTGTGATGGCCAGAAAGCCCGCACCAAAGGCAGGGCAGGGGGGCGGCAGGGGGGCAGGCCGCGGCAAGGATGGCGCCCGCCGCAAGGAGACTGGCCGCGGCAAGGGCGGCATGCGCCTGTGCTGGCTGGGCCTGCTGGCGGCGCTCCTCGGGCTGGCGGCGCCGCTGCTGACGCCCCTGTGGCTGGGCTTCGACATATTTTCCCAGTTCACCATCCACTTCATCATCATGGCCATCGCCTGCATGGCCGGGCTGGCCAGCCGGGCCGGCATGAAGCTGGCGGTTCCGGTGTTCATCGGCGGGATACTGGCGCTTTCCGCATGGGCCATGTCGGGGCGGCCGCCGCCGGAGGAAAGCGGGCCGACCAGCGGCGCGCAAATGCGCATCATGAGCTTCAACACCTGGACGCGCAACCGCGACATCGGGGCCATCGCCGCCGAGGTGCGCAGGCACGTTCCCGATATAGTGGGGATGATGGAATTCGCCCCGCCAAAGGAAAAGCTCCCTTCCATGCTGAAGGACATGCTGCCCTATCATGCCGATTGCATTGACAGGCCGCACTGCTACATCGGCGTATTCTCCCGCTGGCCCATGGACAGGGTTTCGGCGCGCAGCCTGTGGGCGGGGCCGCCATACATGCACGTGGTGGTGCGCACTCCTTCCGGGCCGCTGAACGTGTTCGTCATCCACACCCTGCGCTTTCCCTGGATGCGCTCGCAACAGAAACAGTTGCAGGCCATGGCCCGCCTGGTGCGCAAGGTAAAGGGGCCGGTGGTCATAATGGGTGATTTCAACAGCACCCCCTTTTCCATCATGATGCGCGAATTCGAGGCCACCAGCCGGTTGCGCCGCCATACCTTCCTGCCCAGCTGGCCGGCATGGGCCGGGCCATTCCCGCAACTGGCCATAGATCACGTGTTCACTTCCCCCTCGCTGCGCGTGATCTCCGGGCCATACCTGGGGGCCAGCTCCGGGTCGGATCACTTCCCGGTGATCCTGACAGTGGAAAAATCACCGGCCGCGGCCAAAAAGTGAAACATGGCTAATGAGCGGTTAACCGCCGGGGTGAACCAGGCTGTCGATGCAAGCCATTATCATGTTGAATAAAAAGGCGAAAATGCCGCCCACCCCGCCATTGCGCAAAATGCGCGGCGGGGCGTGTCAATGATTTGTCAACCATCCCCCTTAACCGCCCCTTACTGCCGGCGGCGCAAAATATAGGTTGAGGGCGCAGGGGTGCTTTCCACCTTTCGTTCCGGCCGCCTGATCCATGAGCAAATCCACGGGCGGCCCGTGGAAAGCGGTAACTTGGGGGAGAGAAGAATCATGGCACATCGTGATGCGAACATGGCCGCCAGGGACAAGATCACGCCGGAAGCTCCGGCGGAGGTGCTGTTCGACATGGGGCTGGCATATTATTTCGGCAAGGGGGTCGAGGAAGACATCCGCGAGGCCCACAAGTGGTTCAACCTGGCGGCCATCCGCGGCCACGGCAAGGCGCGCCAGTATCGCAGCGAGCTGGCCGCCGAGATGGATACTACCGAGCTGCGCGAGGCGCTGGCGCGGGCCCGCGAGTGGATCGGCCTCAATTGATCCGCGTCCCGCGCGACGGGAAAACGAAAGGCCCCGCAAGCGGGGCCTTTTTGCATTCATCGCCGGGTTTGCAAGGCCCGGTTTGGAGGCGCGCCTTCAGTAATAGCGCCAGCCGTTGCGCGGCGGGTGCATCTCACGCTGCAGGTTGTGGATCAGGTAGTCCTGATGGTCGGAGCGCAGCTTGTCCTGGGTATATATCTCCGCCTCGCGCCGGTCGGCCTCGGAAATGACCTTGTAGCGGCGCGAATTGATCGGCGGCAGGTATACATCACCCGGCTTGTAGGAGAAGCCCTTGGGTATGAAGCGCTCATCGGCGCTTGCTCCCGCGCCAAGCGCCACCAACGCCCCGGCGGCAACCATAATGGCGACAATCTTGTTCATCTGCTGCGCTCCGTGTGCTGCGCCTGCGCGAAACATTCATCACGCAAGGCGCGAAATAATGGCTGTCTTGCTTTCTTACACCATATATTCCCACAAGGCACGCTAATTTTCCCTTAAGCATGGCCATTCCCGCCTGCGATTTCGCGCCCGGCAAAATCTTTTCCGCCCATGCTCTCAGTGCTTGAAATGAATCCGCCAAGCAGGCATAAACGCCCCCGGAGAGGTGGCCGAGTGGTCGAAGGCGCTCCCCTGCTAAGGGAGTAGGCGGGAAACTGCCTCGAGGGTTCGAATCCCTTCCTCTCCGCCAGTTACCGTTTTCCCCGGATCATCGGGCTGCTTGCCGCTTTGCCGGGGGAAGGCGGCGCTTCGGCGATTGGCGTTTGCATCCCTTTCCCCTTGCCGCTATGACCAGCCCATGAGCAAGCGCCTCGTCATAACCATCGCCCAGCTCGACGCCCTGGTCGGCGACATGGAGGGCAATGCCGGGAAGGCCCTTGCCGCCTTGCGCCGCGGCGCGGAGCAGGGGGCCGACCTGGTCATGCTGCCGGAGCTGTTCATCTCCGGCTATCCGCCGGAAGACCTCATCCTGCGCCCGGCCTTCGTCCGCGCCTGCATGGAACGGGTGCGCGACCTGGCCCGCGAGACGGCCTCCGGCCCGGCCCTGCTCATCGGCTCGCCGTGGCGCGACGGGGGGCGCACCTTCAACTCCGTGCTGCTGCTCGACCAGGGCCGCGTCGCCGCCGTGCGCCACAAGCACGACCTGCCCAATTACGGCGTCTTCGACGAAAAGCGCGTGTTCGCCGCCGGGCCGCTGCCCGCGCCGGTGGAGTTTCGCGGCATAATGATCGGCCTGCCCATATGCGAGGACATCTGGACGCCGCCGGTTTCCGCCCACCTCAAGGAGCGCGGAGCGGAGCTGCTGCTGTCTCCCAATGCCTCGCCCTTCGAGGTGCGCAAGTATGACCGCCGCCTGCAATTGGCCCGCCGGCGGGTGGCCGAAACCGGCCTGCCGCTGGCCTATGTCAACCTGACCGGCGGACAGGACGAACTGGTCTTCGACGGCGGCTCCTTCGCCGTCAATCCGGGGGCGGAAATGGCCGCCGGGGATCCCTCCTGTGGCGAGCTGGCCTGGCGCATGAGCAGCTTCGCCGAGGACGAGATGACCGTGACGCTCGAAAGGGGCGGCGACGGCTGGCGCTTCGCCCCGGCCCGCTGCGAGGAACACCCCAGCGGGCATGACGCCATGTGGCGCGCCTGCGTGCTGGGCACCCGTGACTACGTGGAGAAGAACCGCTTCCCCGGCGTCGTGCTCGGCCTCTCCGGCGGCGTGGATTCCGCCCTCGTCGCCGCCATCGCGGTGGATGCCCTGGGGCCGAAGCGCGTCCATTGCGTCATGATGCCGTATGAATATACCTCGCGCGACAGCCTCGAGGACGCCCAAAGCGTGGCCGCCGCCCTCGGCGTGCGTTCTGACACGGTGCCCATCTACAAGCCGGTCGGCGGCTTGCTATCCGCCCTCGAAGAACTCTTCGGCGGCCCGCCCGGCGGCGTCACGGAGGAAAACATCCAGGCGCGCAGCCGCGGCGTCATCCTCATGGCCATCTCCAACAAGACCGGCGACATGCTGCTGACCACCGGCAACAAGTCCGAGATGTCGGTCGGCTACGCCACCCTCTACGGCGACATGAACGGTGGCTTCAATCCCATCAAGGACATCTACAAGACGCAGGTCTACGAGCTTGCCCGCATGCGCAACCAGCGCCGCCCCGACGGCTGCCTGGGCCCCGCCGGCGAGGTCATCCCCGCCCATGTCATCAGCAAGCCGCCTTCCGCCGAGCTGCGCCCCCACCAGACAGACCAGGACACCCTGCCGCCCTACGAGGTGCTCGACACCATCCTCGCCGGGCTGGTGGAGGAGGAGCTGGACGTGGCCGAGATAGCCCGCGTCAACGGCTATGACCAGGAGCTGGTGGCGCGCATCCAGCACATGCTCTATATCGCCGAATACAAGCGCCGCCAGGCGGCCCCCGGCGTCAAGGTCACGCGCCGCAACTTCGGCCGCGACCGCCGCTACCCGATAACCAATGCATTCCGCGAAAGGCCAGCCAAGCAATGAGCGTGACAGTGCGCTTCGCCCCTTCTCCCACCGGGCATATCCACATCGGCAACGCCCGCACGGCGGTGCTCAACTGGCTGTTCGCCCGCGCTCGCGGCGGGCGCTTCATCCTGCGCCTCGACGACACCGACGCC